>NZ_JBEZIB010000007.1:0-273011 GCF_040650855.1 Streptomyces sp. NPDC048606
TGCCAGTCGACGGCCGTGCCGTGGACGTGGAGCCGGGCCAGAGCCGTCGTGACGGCCTCCTCCTCGCCCCGGTCCGTACGCAGGACCGGAACCACGACCTCGTCGCCGCCCAGGCTCTCCTGGGCCAAGGCGCCCAGCACACCCCCCGGGCCGACCTCCAGGAACGTGTCCACGCCTTCGTCGGCGAGGGTCCGTACCGCGTCGGCGAAACGAACGGCCTCCCGAACGTGGCGCACCCAGTACTCGACGGAGCGGAACTCTTCCTCCGACACCGGGCACCCCGTGAGCGTGGAGACGATCGGCAGCGTCGGCGTACCGAACGTCACCCCTGCCACGATCTGTCGGAACGCGTCGAGCATGGGTTCCATCAGCGGGGAGTGGAAGGCGTGGGAGACCGTCAGCGGCTTCGTCTTGCGGCCCTCGGCGGACAGCTTCCCGACCACGACCGCGACCGCGTCCGCCTCGCCCGATACCACCACCGACGTCGGCCCGTTGACGGCGGCGATGCCCGCCCGGTCCTCGACACCGGCCAGCAGCGCCCGAACCTCCGCCTCCGAGGCCTGGACGGCGACCATCACGCCGCCTTCCGGCAACTCCTGCATCAGGCGACCCCGCCCGGCCACCAACGCCGCCGCGTCCTCCAGCGACAACACCCCCGCCACATGCGCGACAGCGAACTCCCCCACCGAATGCCCCGCCAGGAAGTCCGGCCGCACCCCCCACGACTCCACCAGGCGGAACAACGCCACCTCGACCGCGAACAACGCCGGCTGCGCGAACTCCGTCCGCTCCAACAGCCCGGCGTCGGCGCCGAACACCACCTCACGCAGGGGCCGATCGAGGTGCCGGTCCAGCTCTGCGCAGGCCTCGTCGAAGGCCCGGGCGAAGGCCGGTCGGGCCGCGTACAGCTCGCGCCCCATGCCGAGCCGCTGGCTGCCCTGCCCGGAGAAGAGGAACGCGGTGCGGCGCCCGCCGGCGGGTGCCGTGCCCGTCGCCGTCCGCGGGCCCGGGGTCTCGCCGTGTGCGAACTCGGCCAGTGCCCGCAGCAGGTCGTCGCCGTCGGTGCCGGTGATCGCGGCGCGGTACGGGAAGGAGGTGCGGGTGGTGGCCAGGGAGAACGCGATGTCCGTCGCGTCGAAGGGCCGGTCGGTCCCGGCCTGGGACCGGGTGTGGGTGAGGAGCCGTTCCGCTTGGGCGCGCAGTCCTTCCTCGTCCTTCGCGGAGAGCAGCCAGGTGACGGGTGCCCGTTCGGTCGTCGTTTCGGCCGGCGCTTCGGCAGCGGCGTCGCCTTCGACCTCGGCTTCGGCTTCGGCTTCGGCCGGTGCCTGTTCGACGATGACGTGCGCGTTGGTGCCGCTGACTCCGAACGAGGACACGCCCGCCCGACGGGGGCGGTTCGGTGCCGCCCACTCCCGCGGTTCGGTCAGCAGGCAGACCGCGCCCGCGGACCAGTCCACGTGCGGTGACGGCTCGTCGACGTGCAGGGTCGCGGGGAGCACCCCGTGGCGCATCGCCATGACCATCTTGATGACGCCGGCGACGCCCGCCGCCGCCTGGGTGTGCCCGATGTTGGATTTGACGGTGCCCAGCCACAGGGGCCGGTCGGCGGGCCGGTCCTGCCCGTAGGTGGCGAGCAGGGCCTGCGCCTCGATCGGGTCGCCGAGCGTGGTGCCCGTGCCGTGCGCCTCGACGGCGTCGACCTCGCCGGCCGTGAGACCCGCGTCGGCCAGGGCCTGGCGGACCACGCGCTGTTGCGCGGGCCCGTTGGGGGCGGTGAGTCCGTTCGAGGCGCCGTCCTGGTTGATGGCGGAGCCGCGTACGACGGCCAGCACCCGGTGCCCGTTGCGGCGGGCGTCGGAGAGGCGTTCCACCAGCAGCATGCCGGCGCCCTCGGCGAGGCCGGTGCCGTCGGCGGAGGCGGCGAAGGCGCGGCAGCGGGCGTCGGGGGACAGCCCGCGCTGCCGGCTGAAGCCGATCAACGCGCCGGGGGTGGACATGACGGTGACGCCGCCGGCGAGGGCGAGGTCGCATTCGCCCCGGCGCAGGGACTGCGCGGCCAGGTGGAGTGCGACGAGGGAGGAGGAGCAGGCCGTGTCGACGGTGACGGCCGGTCCTTCCAGGCCGAAGGTGTAGGCGACGCGGCCCGAGACGACCGAGGCGGAGTTGGCGGTGAGGAGGTGCCCTTCCGTGTCCCGCGTCTCGTGGCGTGACAGGCCGACGGCGTAGTCCTGGCCGTTGGTGCCGGCGAACACTCCGGTGCGGCTGCCGCGCAGCAGGGCCGGGTCGATGCCGGCGCGCTCGAAGGCCTCCCAGGAGGTTTCCAGGAGCAGTCGCTGCTGGGGGTCCATGGCGAGGGCCTCGCGCGGCGAGATCCCGAAGAACTCGGGGTCGAAGTCTCCGGCGTCGTGCAGGAAGCCGCCTTCCCTGACGTAGCTGGTGCCCGGGTGGTCGGGGTCCGGGTGGTAGAGGGCGTCGAGGTCCCAGCCGCGGTTTTCGGGCAGGGCGGTGACGGCGTCGGTGCCGTCCCTGAGGAGGTCCCACAGGTCTTCGGGACTGCGGACCTCGCCGGGCAGTCGGCAGGTCATGGCGACGATGGCGATGGGCTCGTCGTCGCCGGTGACGACGGCTGCGGTGGCGGCGGTGCGGCCTGGGGCGGCGGGGGACGGTTCGGTGCCGGTGCCGGGTATCCGTTCGAGGAGGTGGTCGGTGAGGGCGGCGGGGGTGGGGTGGTCGAAGACGGTGGTCGCGGGCAGGCGTACGCCGGTGGCGGTGGCGAGGCGGTTGCGGAGTTCCATCGCGGCCAGGGAGTCGAAGCCCAGGGAGCGGAAGGCCCGCCCGGGGTCGACGGCCTCGGGGGTGGAGTGGCCGAGTACGGCGGCGACCTGGCCGCGTACGAGCGCGAGCAGGGCGTCGGCGCGGCGGGTGGGCGGGAGGGCGACCAGACGGGCGAGCTCGGCGGGGAGGGCTGCGGGGCCGGTGCCGGACCGGGCGGAGCGTCGGGAGGGGGTGCGGACCAGGCCGCGCAGGAGGGGCGCCGCGGGGGTGGTGGCCGCCTGGGCGCGCAGGGCGGCGAGGTCGAGGCGTACGGGGGCCAGGGTCGCGTCGTCCAGGGTGCGGGCGGTGTCGAGGAGGCGCAGTCCGTCCTCCGCGTCGAGCGGGAGGAGGCCGGCGCGGGCCATGCGGCGCAGGTCTCCGTCCTCCAGGCGGGTCTGGTCGCCGCGTTCGTCCCAGACGCCCCAGGCGAGCGCGGACGCCGGCAGGCCCTGGGAGCGGCGCAGGTGGGCGAGGGAGTCGAGGAAGGCGTTGCCGGCCGCGTAGGCGCCCTGTCCGGCGCCGCCGAGCGTGCCGGCGAGGGAGGAGAAGAGGACGAAGGCGGAGAGGTCGAGGTGTCGGGTCAGTTCGTGGAGGTGGAGTGCGGCGTCGACCTTGGGGCGCAGGACCCGGTCGAGGTCGTCCGGGGTGAGGTGGTCGACGAGTCCGCCGGCGACCACGGCCGCGGCGTGGACGACGGCGGTCAGGGGCCGGTCGTCGGGGAGGCCGGCGAGGAGGGCGGCCAAGGCGTCGCGGTCGGCGGTGTCGCAGGCGGCGAGGGTGACGGTGGCGCCGAGTGCGGCGAGTTCGTCGCGGAGTTCGCTCGCGCCCTCGGCGTCGGGGCCGCGGCGGCTGGTGAGGAGGACGTGGCGGACGCCGTGGGTGGTGATGAAGTGGGCGGCGACGAGCCTGCCGAGGGCGCCGGTGCCGCCGGTGACGAGTACGGTGCCCCGCGGGTCGATCGCGGGTGTGGCGGTGGACGTGGTGCCGTCGGGCGGGGCTGCGGCGGGGTGCGGTGCGACGGGGTGCGGTGCGACGGGGACGCGGGCGAGGCGCGGTACCGACACGCGGCCCGCGCGCAGGGCCAGTTGGGGTTCGCCGGAGGCGACGGCCGCGGCGAGGCGGCCCAGTGATTCGGGGCGGCCGTCGGTGTCGGCGAGGACCATCCGGCCCGGATGTTCGGCCTGGGCGGAGCGGATCAGGCCCCACACGGGGGCGTGCTCGGGCCGGGTGGGCCGTACCCGCGCCCCTTCCTCGTCCTCGGCGGGGACCGCGACGGCGTCCCGGGTGAGGACGACGAGTCGGGAGGCGGCGAGGCGTTCCTCGGCCGGCCAGGCCTGGACGAGGGCCAGCACGTCGCGCGTGAGCGCCCGCACGGCGTCGGCGTCGGGTTCCGCCCCGGCGGCGGACGCGGGGAGGACGGCGGCCACCACGTCGGGGACGGGCGCGCCGGCGGCGAGGGCTCCGGCCAGGGCGGCCAGGTCGGGGTGCGTGTCGGGGTGGAGGCCGGCGGCGCGCAAGGCGGCGGCGGTCTCCCGCGTGTCGTGCGGGTCGGTTCCGGGGGTGGCGCCGATGACGGCCCAGTGCCCGGCGCCGGCGGGTGTGGTGTCCGCGAGCGGGAGCGCCGGCCAGTCCACGCGGTAGAGGTGTTCGTGGTGGTCGGTGAGCGCGGCCCGCAAGTGTTCCTCGCGGACCTCGCGGAAGGTGAGCGTGCCGATCGTCGCCACGGGCCGCCCGCTGTCGTCCCAGGCGGTGACGGCGACGGCCTCGGTGCCGGCGGGGGTCAGGCGGACCCGCAGCCGGGTGGCTCCGGTGGCGTGCAGGCGTACGTCCTCCCAGGCGAAGGCCATCCGGCCGGTGCCCATGTCGCCGAGCGGGCCGAACCCGACGCCGTGCAGGGCCGCGTCGAGGAGGGCGGGGTGGAGGCCGTACCGGCCGGTTTCGGGGTGCTCGGCGCTCTCGTCGGGGAGGGCCACCTCGGCGAACACCTCGTCCCCCAGGCGCCAGGCGGCGCGCAGGCCCTGGAAGAGGGGGCCGTAGGAGAAGGAGCGCGCGGCGAGCCCGGCGTAGAAGCCGTCGAGGTCGACGGGGCTCGCTCCGGCGGGCGGCCAGGGGGTGGGGGCGGGCTCCGCCGTATCGGGCCGGGGTGCGGGGGTGGACGTCAGGACGCCGGTGGCGTGGCAGGTCCAGTCGTCCTCGGGGGCCGCGGTGTCGGGCCGGGAGTGGATGGAGAGCGTCCGGTCGCCGGCCGCGTCGGCCGGGCCGACCGCGACCTGGACGACGGCGCCGCCGTGTTCGGGCAGCACCAGCGGTGCCTGGAGGGTGAGTTCGGCCAGCTCCTCGCAGCCGACGTGGTCGCCTGCGCGGACCGCGAGTTCCACGAACGCCGTTCCCGGCAGGAGGGCCGCGCCCAGCACGACGTGGTCGGCGAGCCAGGGGTGGGTGGGGTGGGCGAGCCGTCCGGTCAGCAGCAGCCCGTCGGAGTCCGCGAGGGAGACGACGGCCCCCAGCAGGGGGTGGTCCGAGGAGGCGAGTCCGAGGCCGGCGGCGTCGGCGGCGGTGTGCGGGGCGTCGAGCCAGTAGCGCTCGTGCCGGAAGGCGTAGGTGGGCAGGGGGATCCGGCGGGCGCCCGTGTCGGCGAAGACGGCCGTCCAGTCGAGGGTGACGCCGTGCGCGTGGGCCTCGGCGGCCGAGCGCAGGAACCGGCCGACGTCCCCTTCGTCGCGGCGCAGCGTCCCCAGGGTGACGGCGTCGGCGCCGAGGTCGTCCAGGGTCTCCTGGATGCCGATCGTGAGGACCGGGTGCGCGCTGACCTCGACGAGGGCGTCGTGGCCGTCCCGGACGAGGGCGCGGGTGACGTCCTCGAAGCGTACGGTCCGGCGCAGGCTGCGGTACCAGTACTCGGCGTCGAGCCCGTCGGTGTCGATGACGGTCCCGGTGACGGTGGAGTAGAACGGTACGTCGCACACCCGGGGGGTGATGTCGGCGAGGGCGTCGAGGACCCGGTCGCGGACGGCTTCGACGTGCGCGGAGTGGGAGGCGTAGTCCACGGCGATCAGTCGGGCCCGGACGTCGTCGGCGTGGAGGGCGTCGCGCAGTTCGGTGAGTGCCTCGGAGTCGCCGGAGACGACGAGGGAGGTCGGACTGTTCACGGCGGCGACCGACAGCCGGTCGCCCCAGGGTGCCATGAGGGGGGTCAGTCGTTGCGGCGGGAGCGCGACCGACAGCATGCCGCCGCGCCCGGACAGCGCGGTCAGGGCCTGGCTGCGCAGGGCCACGACCTTCGCGGCGTCCTCCAGGCTGAGGGCTCCGACGACGCAGGCGGCGGCGATCTCGCCCTGGCTGTGGCCGGCGACCGCCGCGGGGTGCACGCCGTAGGAGCGCCACAGCTCGGCGAGCGAGACCATGACGGCGAACAGGACGGGTTGGACGACGTCGACCCGGTCGAAGCCGGGGGCGTCGGGCGCGCCGCGCAGGACGTCCGTCAGGGACCAGTCGACGTGGGGGGCGAGGGCGTTCTCGCACTGGCGGATGCGTTCGCGGAAGACGGGTGCGGTGTCGAGGAGTTCGACGGCCATGCCCGCCCACTGGGAGCCCTGGCCGGGGAAGACGAACGCGACCTGGCGGGGGTCCGCGGCGGTGCCGCGGACCAGGGCGGTGCCGGCCGTGTCGGGGGCGTCGGCGGCGAGCGCCGCCAGGGCCCGGTCCAGGCCGTCGCGGTCCGCCGCGAGCAGCACGGCCCGGTGGGGGAAGGCGGTACGGGTCGTGGCGAGGGAGTGGGCGATGTCGACGGCGTCGGGGCCGGTGTCGGTGCCGCTTCCGGTGTCGGTGTCGTCGGTGGGCGGTGTGGCGAGGTGGGAGCGGAGCCGGGCGGCCTGCGCGGTGAGGGCGGCGGGGGTCTTGCCCGACACGACCCACGGGATGAGGGGCAGGGCGGGGGCGGCCCGCCCGACGGAGGCGGCTTCGACGGGGGCGGCCTCGACCGGGGTGTCCGTGTCCGTGGTGGGGGTGTCCTCCGCGGCCTGGGGCCCTCCGGAAGCGGCGGCGAGGTGTTGTTCGATGACGACGTGCGCGTTGGTACCGCTGACGCCGAAGGCGGAGACACCGGCGCGCCGGGGCCGGCCGGTCTCGGGCCACGCCGTGTTCTCCGTGACCAGGCGGACGGTGCCGTCCGACCAGTCGACGTGCGGGGTCGCCTCGTCGGCGTGCAGGGTCCGGGGCAGGACCCCGTGGCGCAAGGCCTGCACCGCCTTGATGACGCCCGCGACACCGGCCGCGGCCTGGGTGTGGCCGAGGTTGGACTTGACGGAGCCGAGCCACAACGGTCGCGCCGCGGGCCGCTCCCGGCCGTAGGAGGCGATCAGCGCCTGCGCCTCGATCGGGTCGCCGAGCGTGGTGCCGGTCCCGTGGGCCTCGACGAGGTCCACGTCGGAGGGGGACAGCAGGCCGTTGGCCAGGGCCTGGTGGATGACGCGCTGCTGGGCGGGGCCGTTGGGGGCGGTCAGCCCGTTGCTGGCCCCGTCCTGGTTGACGGCGGAGCCGCGTACGACGGCCAGCACCGGGTGCCCGAGCCTGAGGGCGTCGGAGAGCCGTTCGACGAGGAGCATGCCGACGCCCTCGGACCAGCCGGTGCCGTCCGCCGAGGCGGAGAACGCCCGGCAGCGGCCGTCGGGGGACAGCCCGCGCTGCCGGCTGAACTCGACGAACGTCGTCGGCGCCGCCATCACGGTGACCCCGCCGGCCAGGGCGAGGTCGCACTCGCCCTGGCGCAGGGCCTGTACGGCGAGGTGGAGTGCCACCAGGGAGGAGGAGCAGGCGGTGTCGACGGTGACGGCCGGGCCCTCCAGGCCCAGGGTGTAGGCGATGCGGCCGGAGACGACGCTGCCGGTGTTGCCCGTGCTCACGTACCCCTCGACGCCCTCGGGCATCGAGGGGAGCCGGGAGACGTAGTCGTGGTACATGACTCCGGCGAACACCCCGGTGCGGGTGCCGCGCAGGGACGTCGGGTCCATCTCGGCCCGTTCGACGGCCTCCCAGGAGGCTTCGAGGACGAGCCGTTGCTGGGGGTCCATGGCGAGGGCCTCGCGGGGGCCGATCCCGAAGAACGCGGGGTCGAACGCGGCGGCGTCGTGGAGGAATCCACCTTCCCGCGCGTAGGTCGTGCCGGGGTGCGCGGGATCGGGGTCGTAGAGCGCGTCGAGGTCCCAGCCGCGGTCGGTGGGGAACCCGGAGATGGCGTCGGTGCCCGAGGCCACGAGGTCCCACAGCCCTTCGGGGGTGGTGACGCCGCCGGGGAAGCGGCAGCTCATGCCCACGATCGCGATCGGTTCGTGGTTCTTGCCCTCGGCCTCGCGCAGCCGCCGGCGCGCGTGCCGCAGATCGACGGTGGCACGCTTGAGGTAGTCGCGGAGTTTGGTCACGTCTGTCGTCATCTGGATTCTGTTCCTCAACGCGAAGGGATGTCGTGCCGGTCGATCAGTCGGTGCCGAGTTCGCCGTCGAGCAGGTCGAACAGCTCCTCGTCGGAGGCCTCTTCGACCTCGATCGCGGTGGTGTCGCCGCCCGGCCCGCCGGTCCCGGGGCCGTCCTCCCGCCACTTCGCGAGCAGGACCTCCAGCCGCAGCGCGGCCGTGGCGCGCGCGGCCCGGTCGTACGGGGGCCGGGCGAACGCGGCTTCCAGGCGGTCGATCTCGGCGAGCGGCGAGCGGGCCGTCGGGCCGCCGTCGCCGGTGGGCAGGGCGGTGGCGAGGTGCTCGGCGAGGGCCGCCGGGGTGGGGTGGTCGAACAGGAGGCTCGCCGGGAGGCGCAGTCCGGTGGCCGCGCCGAGGTGGTTGCGCAGTTCCACGGCGGTGAGGGAGTCGAAGCCGAGGTCGCGGAACGCCTGCGCGGCGCCGACCGCTTCGACGGAGGCGTGGCCCAGCACGGCGGCGACCCGGGCCCGGACGAGGCCGAGGAGGATCCGGCGGCGCTTCTCCTCCGAAGCCCCCGCCAGCTGTCCGGCCAGTACGGAGGCCCCGGCCCCGGGGGTCTGCTCGGGGTGGGCGGGCGCACGGACGAGGCCGCGCAGCAGGGCGGGGGGCGGCAGGGTCGCGGCGCGGCGGCGCAGGGCGGGCAGGTTCAGCCGTACGGGCAGGAGCACGGCGTCGGCCGCACCGGCCGCACCGGCCGCACCGGCCGCACCGGCCGCGGTTTCCGCCTCCGACGCCTGCTCCGACGCCTGCTCCGGCTCGGTGGTGGCGAACGCCGCGCCGGCCCGCGCGGTCGCGGCGTCGAAGAGGGCGAGGCCCTCCGCCGGGGACAGCGGTGTCACGCCCGCCCGGGAGATCCGGGCGAGGGCGCCCGCGCCGGCCTCGCCGAGCATCCCGTGCCCGCCCTCCGCGTCCGCCCAGGGCCCCCAGGCCAACGACACGGCGGGCAGTCCGGCCGCCCGACGGGACTGCGCGAGGGCGTCCAGGCAGGCGTTGGCCGCCGCGTAGCCGGCCTGGCCCGCGTTGCCGAACGTACCGGCGAGCGAGGAGAACAGGACGAACGCCGCCAGGTCGAGGTCCCGGGTCAGTTCGTGCAGGTGGAACGCCGCGTCCACCTTGGGTCGCAGTACGCGGTCCAGCCGGTCGGCGGTCAGCGATCCGACGAGGCCGTCGTCGAGGACACCGGCGGCGTGCACCACACCGGTCAGCGGGTGCGCGGCGGGGATCGCGTCGAGTACGGCCGCCAGGGCGGCGCGGTCGGCCACGTCGCAGGCCGGCGTGGAGACCTGGGCGCCCAGCGCCGTCAGTTCGGCCACGAGGTCGGCCACGCCCTCGGCCGCGGCTCCCCGACGGCCGGCCAGCACGAGGTGCCGTACGCCGTGCGCGGAGACCAGGTGCCGGGCCACGAGCCGCCCCAGAGCGCCCGTCCCGCCCGTCACCAGGACCGTGCCCGCCGGGTCCGGTACCGGGACCGGGCCGGCGGGGGCCGGTGTGCCGGTCGTCGCGGTGTCGGCGGCCCGGTCCAGCCGCGGGACGAACGTCCGCCCGCCCCGGAGAGCGCACTGCGGTTCGCCGGTGGCGAGGGCCGCCTCCAGCCCGGCCGGAAGCAGCGCCTCCCCGTCCGCGTACTCGTACTCGTCCACGTCGACGAGGACGAGGCGGTCGGGGTGCTCGGCCTGGACCGCCCTGACCAGGCCCCAGACGGCGGCCCGGGCCGGATCCGGCCGGGTCGCGTCACCCGCGCCGACCCGGACGGCGTCGCGGGTCACCAGGACGAGCCGTCGCCCGTCCTCCTCCCCGGCCGGGAGCGCCGCCAGCCACTCCTGTACGAGTTCCAGGGCGCGGCCGGTCGCGGACCGTACCGCTTCGGCGGCGTTCGCGGACCGGTCGGCACCGGCCTCGTCCAGGATCACGATCCGGTCGGCGCCCGACGGCCGGGGCGTGGTGGTCGGGAGCGCCGGCAGCTCGGTCCAGACGACGCGGAAGAGCGCGTCCTGGAACCTCCCGGCCCGGGCCGCCGCGAGCTGCCGGGCGGAGACCGGCCGCAGGACGAGCGCGTCGACGGACGCGATGGTCCTGCCGGTGGCATCGGCGGCCATCAGGGACACGGCGTCGGGTCCGGCGGGCGTCAACCGGACCCGCAGGGCCGCCGGCCCTCCGTCGGCGGTCCCTGAAGCGGGGTACGCCCTCACCCCGCTCCACGAGAACGGCACCCGCGGCTGATCCGGTCCGGCCCCGGTGCCGGTGCCGGTGCCGGTGCCGCCCAGCAGGTCGGCGTCGAGGGCGACGGCGTGCAGCGCCGCGTCCAGCAGCGCGGGATGCAGACCGAACCCGGCGACGTCGGTCCCGTCGGGGAGTTCCACCTCGACGAACAGGGAGTCGCCGCGGGTCCACGCGGCGCGGACGCCGCGGAAGAGCGGACCGTATTCGAGCCCCAGGCCGGCCATCCGTTCGTAGAGGGAGGCCGGAGACCCGCCCTCGACGGCGACCGCCTGCGCCGGTGGCCACGCGAGGAGTCCGGGAGCGTCACCGTCGTCAGCCGCCGGGGCCTGGGTGGAGGGAGCCACCGACAGGGTTCCGACGGCGTGGCTCGCCCACGGCGCGTCGGACGGTCCGTCGAGGGGACGGGAGTGGATCTCCAGGTGTCGGCGACCGTCACCGTCGGGCGCCGCCACCCGCACCTGCACCCGCACGGCGCCGTCCTCGGGGACGACGAGCGGGGCCCCGAGGGTCAGTTCGTCCAGCCGGTCGCATCCCACGGCCTCGTCGCGGGCGGCGTACAGGGCCAGGTCCAGGAGGGCCGTACCGGGGAGCAGTACGGTGCCCAGCACCACGTGGTCGGCGAGCCAGGGGTGCGTGGCGAGCGACAGCCGCCCGGTGAGTACGAGCCCTTCGCCGTCGGCGAGCGGGACGGAGGCACCGAGCAGGGGGTGCCGTACGGCGGCCAGTCCGGCGGCCGTGACGTCACCCGTGGCGGGGGCCGCCGAGAGCCAGTAGCGGGTGCGTTGGAAGGCGTAGGTGGGCAGGTCCACGCGCTCGGCACCGCGCCCGGCGAAGACGGCCTCCCAGTCGACGGGGGTGCCGTGGACGTGGAGGTGGGCGAGCGCGGCGCTGACCGCGGCCCCCTCGGGCCGGTCCGTCCGCAGCAAGGGGACGGTGAGCGCCTGCCCGTCCAGCGCCTCCTGGGTCATGGCGGTCAGCGCGCCGCCCGGGCCGATCTCCAGGTACGCGCCCACGCCCCGTGCGGCCAGGGAGCGGACCGCGTCGGCGAAGCGGACGGTCTCGCGAACGTGCCGCACCCAGTAGTCGGGGGTACGGAAATCCTCCGCCGACAGGGGCTCCCCCGTGAGCGTGGAGACGATCGGCAGCGTCGGCGTACCGAAGGTCATGCCTGCCGCGATCTGCCGGAACTGCTCCGACATCGGTTCCATGAGCGGGGAGTGGAAGGCGTGCGAGACCGACAGCGCCTTCGTCTTGCGGCCCTCGGCCGCCAGCCGGTCGACGACGGCCGCGACCGCGTCCGCCTCGCCCGAAACCACCACCGACGTCGGCCCGTTGACGGCGGCGATACCGGCCCGGTCCTCGAAACCGGCCAGGAGGTCGCGTACGTCCGCCTCGGAGGCCTGGACGGCGACCATCACACCGCCTTCCGGCAACTCCTGCATCAGGCGACCCCGCGCGGCCACCAACGCCGCCGCGTCCTCCAGCGACAACACCCCCGCCACATGCGCGACAGCGAACTCACCCACCGAATGCCCCGCCAGGAAGTCCGGCCGCACACCCCACGACTCGACGAGCCGGTACAACGCCACCTCGACGGCGAAGAGGGCCGGCTGCGCGAAAGCCGTGCGGTTCAGCAGCTCCGCGTCCTCACCGAACACCACCTCCTTCAACGGCCGATCGAGCTGCCCGTCCAACACGGCGCACACCTCGTCGAAGGCATCCGCGAACACCGGGAAGGTCGCGTACAGCTCCCGCCCCATCCCGAGCCGCTGGCTCCCTTGCCCCGAGAAGAGGAACGCGCGCTTGACGGCCGGCGCGGCGGCCACCGCCCCGACCACGGCCGGTGACGGTTCGCCGTTCGCCAGGGCCGCCAGGCCCTCCAGGGCTCTGGCCGGGTCGGGGGCGATCACGGCCGCGCGGTGCTCCAGGGTCGTGCGGCTCGTGGCCAGCGAGTAGGCGATGTCGGTCGCCGCACGACCTCCGTCGTGCCCTTCCACGCGTGCGCGGGCGTGGGGCAGCAGGGTGCGCGCCTGTGCGCGCAGCGCGTCGGGGCTCTTGGCGGAGAGCACCCAGGGAGCCGGCAGAGGGGGTGTGAGGGAGGGGCGCGTCCCGCTGTCGGGCCCGTCCGTGCCCGGTGCCTGTTCCAGGACGACGTGGGCGTTGGTTCCGCTGAAGCCGAACGAGGAGACCGCCGCGCGACGTGCTCCGCTCCCGTCCGGCCAGTCGACCGGCTCGGTGAGGATGCGTACGGCGCCGGAGGACCAGTCGACGTGCGGGGTCGGCTCCTCGGCGTGCAAGGTCCGGGGCAACACCCCGTGACGCATCGCCTCCACCATCTTGATGATCCCGCCCACGCCGGCAGCCGCCTGCGTGTGCCCGATGTTCGACTTCAACGACCCCAACCACAGGGGCCGATCCACCGAACGACCCTGCCCATAGGTGGCCAGTAGTGCCTGTGCCTCGATCGGATCACCGAGCCGCGTCCCCGTCCCGTGCGCCTCCACCGCGTCGACGTCCGCCGGCGACAGACCGGCCTGCGCGAGCGCCTGACGGATCACGCGCTCCTGCGCCGGACCGTTCGGTGCCGTCAGACCGTTCGACGCACCGTCCTGGTTCACCGCCGATCCCCGTACGACGGCCAGCACCGGGTGGCCGAGACGCCGGGCGTCCGACAACCGCTCCACCAGCAACATCCCCACGCCCTCGCTCCACCCCGTGCCGTCGGCACCCGCGGAGAAGGGCTTGCAGCGGCCGTCCGCCGCCAGGCCGCGCTGCCGGCTGAACTCCACGAAGGCGCCGGGGCCGGCCATCACCGTCACGCCGCCGGCGAGAGCCATCGAGCATTCGCCCCGGCGCAGGGCCTGGACCGCCAGGTGCAGGGCCACGAGCGAGGAGGAACAGGCCGTGTCGACCGTGACGGCGGGGCCTTCCAGGCCGAAGGTGTAGGAGAGCCGGCCGGAGATGACGCTGCCCGAGTTGCCCGTGCCGAGGAACCCTTCGACCCCTTCGGGGACGGTGCGCAGCGAGGAGGCGTAGTCGTGGTACATGACGCCCGTGAACACGCCGGTGTCGCTCCCGCGCAGCGCGGCCGGGTCGATGCCGGCCCGTTCGAAGGCCTCCCAGGAGGTTTCCAGGAGCAGGCGCTGCTGCGGGTCCATGGCGAGGGCCTCGCGCGGCGAGATGCCGAAGAACGCCGCGTCGAACTCGGCCGCGTCGTAGAGGAATCCGCCCTTGAGGGTGGCGCTGGATCCGGTGCCGGTCGCGGAGAGGAGGCCGAGGTCCCAGCCGCGGTCGTCGGGGAAGTCGGAGATGGCGTCGTCCCCCGCCGCGAGCAGCTTCCAGAGGTCTTCGGGCGAGCGCACGGCGCCCGGGTAGCGGCAGCTCATGGCGACGATCGCGACGGGTTCCTCGGTCGCGGCGGCGCGCCCGTCGGGGGTGGCGGTCGTGGGGGCGGCGCCGGTCGGGCGGGCCCCGGCCAGGCGGTGGAGCAGGTGGTGGGCGAGCGCGTCGGGGGTGGGGTGGTCGAAGACCAGCCCGGCGGGCAGGCGCAGGCCGGTCGTGGAGGCGAGGCGGTTGCGGAGTTCGACGGCGGTGAGGGAGTCGAAGCCGAGTTCGCGGAACGCCTGGTCCGCCCGGACGGATTCGGGGCGGTCGTGGCCCAGTACGGCGGCCGCGTGCGTGCGGACGAGCTCGCCGAGGAGGTCGGCCCGTGCCGGCTCGGGCAGGCCCCGTAACCGTTCGGTCAGGGCGGACAGGGCGCTGTCGGGGGCCGGTGGCGCGCCCGCTTCGGCGCGGCGGCGTACGGGTGCGGGGACCAGGTCGCGCAGCAGTGCCGGCAGGGTGCCGGCGCGGGCCTGCGCGCGCAGGGCGGGCAGGTCCCAGTGGGCGGGTACGAGTACGGGTTCGGTGGACTTCAGGGCGCGGTCGAGGAGTTCGAGGCCCTCCCGCGTCTCCAGCGCGAGGAGTCCGGAGCGGCCGATGCGCCGGCGGTCGGCTTCGGCCAGGGTGGCGGTCAGGTCGCTGGTACGGGCCCACAGGCCCCAGGCCAGGGAGGTACCGGGCAGGCCCGCGGCGTGGCGGGCGTGGGCCAGTGCGTCCAGGGCGGCGTTGGCGGCGGCGTAGTTGCCCTGGCCGGCGTTGCCGAAGACACCGGCGGCCGACGAGAACAGCACGAAGGCCGACAGGTCCGTGTGCCGGGTCAGTTCGTGGAGGTGCAGGGCCCCTTCCACCTTGGGGGCGAACACCCGCCGTACGCTCTCCGGGGTGAGGGCCGACACCACGCCGTCGTCGGTCACGCCCGCCGCGTGCACCACGCCCGTCAGGGGGTGTTCGGCCGGGATCGCGTCCAGCAGGCGGGCGAGCGCCTCCCGGTCGGCGACGTCGCAGGCCGCGGTGTCCACGACGGCGCCCCGTGCGGCCAGTTCGGCCGCGAACTCCTCGGCTCCGTCGGCGGTGGGGCCCCGGCGGCTCGCCAGGAGGAGGTGGCGGACGCCGTGGGCGGTGACGAGGTGCCGTGCGACCTCCCGCCCGAGGGTGCCGGACGCGCCGGTCACCAGGACCGTCCCGTGCGCGGGGAAAACCCGCTCGGGGGCGTCGGGGTCGGCCTCGGCGCGCTCGTCGGCGCGTACCAGGCGCGGTACGAGGAGGGCTCCCCCGCGGATCGCCAGCTGCGGCTCGTCGGTGGCGGCGGCGGCCGGGAGTGCCGTCGGGTCGTCGTCCTCGGCGTCGACGAGGACGAAGCGGCCGGGGTTCTCGGCCTGGGCCGACCGCACCAGCCCCCATACGGCGGCCTGCGCGGGGTCCGGGGCGGTCGCCGGGTCGGTGGTCGCCGGGTCGACGGAGACGGCGCCACGGGTCACGATCAGTAGCCGCGAGGCGGCGCGGCGCGGGTCCGCGAGCCACTCCCGCACCAGGGACAGGGCTGCCTGGGCGGCCGTACCGGGCCGGGTCGCGGCGTCGTCGTCCGCATCGGCGTCCGCGTCCGCGGTGTTGTCCGGGGTGCGCAGCGTCACGGCCACCACGTCGGGGACGGGGTCGCCGTCGGGGCCGAGCGCGTGAAGGGTGTCGAGGGAGTCGAGCGGGACGATGCGTACGGCCGGGGAGCCGGCGGCCTCGGCGTCCGGGACGGTGTCCGGCGCGGTCCACTCCAGGCGGAACAGCCCGCCGCCGTTGCCGTCGGCCGCGGCGGCGAGCTGCCGCGCCGTCACGGGGCGCAGGAGCAGGGACTCGACGGTCAGGACCGGCCGGCCGGTGCCATCGCCGAGGTACAGGGAGACGGCGCCGTCGCCGGCCGGGGTGATCCGCAGGCGCAGTGCGGTGGCTCCGGTCGCGTGAAGGGTGACGCCGTGCCACGCGAAGGGGATCCGGGGGCCGTCGCCCGCCACGGGCCCGCCGGTCAGGCCCACGGCGTGGAGGGCGGCGTCGAACAGGGCGGGGTGCAGCCCGAAGCCGGTGGCCTCGGTTCCCTCGGGCAGAGCGATCTCGGCGAAGACCTCTTCGCCGCGCAGCCACCCGGACCGGACGCCGCGGAACAGCGGCCCGTATTCCAGGCCGAGGCCGGCCATGCGGTCGTAGAGGGAGTCGGTGTCGATCGGTGCGGCCCCGGTCGGCGGCCACGCGGTGCTCGCGCGGGCCGGTACCGCCTCCGGGATGGTGCCGGACGACAGGAGTCCGGTCGCGTGGCAGGTCCAGGTGTCCGCCCCGAGGGCGTCGTCCGGCCGCGAGTACAGGCGTACGGCACGCCGGCCGGCCGGGTCCGTGCCGTCCACGACGACCTGGAGCTGTACGGCGTCCCGGTCGGGGAGCACGAGCGGGGCCTCCAGGGCCAGTTCCTCGATCCGGCCGCAGCCCACCTGGTCGCCGGCCCGGATCGCCAGCTCGACCAGTGCGGTGCCGGGCAGGAGCGCGGTGCCCAGCACGTGGTGGTCGGCGAGCCAGGGGTGCGTGCCGAGGGACACCCTGCCCGTCATCAGCACGCCTCCGCCGTCGGCCGGGGTGACGACGGCGCCGAGCAGCGGGTGGTCGGCCGGCCTCAGGCCCGCGCCGGTGAGGTCCCCGGTGGCGGGCCGGGTCGCGAGCCAGTAGTTCTCGCGCTGGAACGCGTAGGTGGGCAGGTCGACGCGGCGGGCGCCGCGACCGGCGAAGACGGCCTCCCAGTCGACGGGGGTGCCGTGGGCGTGGAGGTGGGCGAGGGCGGTGGTGAGCGAGATGTCCTCGGCCCGGTCCGTGCGCAGGGCCGGAACCACGAGCCCGCCGCCGCCACCATCACCGTCACCCTCACCCTCACCGTCACCGTCGCCGTCGATCAGGCTTTGGGTCAGGGCGGTCAGGACACCGCCGGGGCCGACCTCCAGGAACGTGTCCACGCCCTGGTCGACCAGGGAGGCGACGGCGTCGGCGAAGCGGACGGCCTCGCGGGCGTGCCGCACCCAGTGGTCGGCCGCGCGCAGCTCCTCCCCGGAGACCGGCCCGCCGGTGAGGGTGGAGACGATCGGGATGACCGGTGGGCGGAAGGACACGCCGTCGACGGCGTCGCGGAACGCGTCCAGCATCGGATCCATCAGCGGGGAGTGGAAGGCGTGCGAGACCGACAGCGCCTTGCTCTTGCGGCCTTGTGCGGTGAGCCGCTCGACCATCCCGGCGACGGCGTCCGCGTCGCCCGAGACCACGACCGACGTGGGCCCGTTGACGGCGGCGATGCCCGCCCGGTCCTCGACGCCGACCAGCAGCGCCCGTGCCTCCGCCTCCGAGGCCTGGACGGCGACCATCACTCCCCCGGCCGGCAATCCCTGCATCAACCGGCCCCGCGCGGCCACCAACGCCGACGCGTCCTCCAGCGACAGCACCCCCGCCACGTGCGCCGCCGCGAACTCACCCACCGAATGCCCGGCCACCACGTCCGGCCGCACACCCCACGACTCCAACAGGCGGAACAAAGCCACCTCGACGGCGAAGAGCGCCGGCTGAGCGAACTCCGTCCGCTCCAACCGCCCGGCGTCGCCGCCGAACACCACGTCGTACAGCGGGAGTTCGAGGTGGCCGTCCAGTTCGCCGCCGATCTTGTCGAAGGCCTCGGCGAACGCCGGGAAGGCTCCGTACAGCTCCCGCCCCATCCCGAGCCGCTGACTGCCCTGCCCCGAGAACAGGAACGCCACCGTCCGACGGGGGGCGGCCACTGCGGTGGCCATGCCCGCGGCGCCGCCCGCGACGGCCTCGCCGCCGGCCAGTGCCGCGAGGGCGCGGTGCAGTTCCCACCGGTCCGACGCGACGATCGCCGCGCGGTGGTCGAGGGCGGCGCGGGTCGTCGCCGTGGAGAAGCCGAGGTCGGACAGCGGCTGTTCCGGATGGGTCTCGCTGTGGAGCAGGAGGCGGCCGGCCTGCTCGCGCAGTGCGGCTCCGTCCTTGCCGGAGAGCAGTACGGGGGTGGCGGCGGGCGAGGGAAGCTCCGCGGGTGCCCGCCCGGCGTCGGGCGGGCCGGGTTCCGCGCGCGGGGGTTCCTCCAGGAGGACGTGGGCGTTGGTTCCGCTGAATCCGAACGAGGAGACGGCCGCCCGTCGGGGCCGGTCGGACGGCGTCCACGTCACGGGCTCGGTGAGGAGGCGGACGTCTCCCGCCGACCAGTCGACGTGCGGGGTCGGCTCGTCCACGTGCAGGGTCCGAGGCAGGACACCGTGGCGCATCGCCTGCACCATCTTGATCACACCGCCCACACCCGCGGCGGCCTGCGTGTGCCCGATGTTCGACTTCAACGACCCCAACCACAGGGGCCGCTCCGCCGGACGATCCTGCCCGTACGTGGCCAACAACGCCTGCGCCTCGATCGGATCACCGAGCGTCGTGCCCGTGCCGTGCGCCTCCACCACGTCCACGTCACCACCCGACAGCCGGGCGTCCGCCAACGCCTGCCGGATCACCCGCTGCTGCGCGGGACCGTTCGGCGCCGTCAGACCGTTCGACGCACCGTCCTGGTTCACCGCCGATCCCCGTACGACCGCCAACACCTGGTGCCCGTTGCGGCGCGCGTCCGAGAGCCGCTCCACGAGCAGCACGCCTACGCCCTCGGACCAGCCCGTACCGTCCGCCGCGGCCGCGAACGGCTTGCACCGACCGTCCGCCGCCAGCCCGCGCTGCCGACTGAAGTCCACGAAGGACGTCGGGGTGAGCATGGCGGTGACACCGCCCGCGAGGGCCAGGTCGCATTCGCCCTGCCTCAGGGCCCTGACCGCAAGGTGCAGGGCGACCAACGACGAGGAGCAGGCGGTGTCCACGGTCACCGCGGGCCCTTCGAGTCCGAAGGTGTAGGAGACCCGACCGGAGACGACGCTCGCCGCGCTCCCGGTGCCGATGTAGCCGTCGACGTCCTCCACCGCGTGCTGGAGCACCGACGTGTGGTCGTGGTACATCACCCCGGTGAACACACCGGTGCGGCTGCCCTTGAGGGAGGTCGGGTCGATGCCGGCCCGTTCGAACGTCTCCCAGCAGGACTCCAGCAGGATGCGTTGCTGGGGGTCCATGGTCAGGGCCTCGCGGGGCGATATCTCGAAGAGGCCGGCGTCGAAGAGGCCGATCCCGTCGAGGAAGCCGCCTTCCCTGACGTGGCTGGTGCCGCGCCGGTCGGGGTCGGGGTCGTAGAGCCCGTCGAGGTCCCAGCCTCGGTCCGTGGGGAAGCCCGCGACGGCGTCCCCGCCGTCGGCCAGGAACTCCCAGAGACCTTCGGGGGTCGTGATGCCTCCGGGGAACCGGCAGCTCATCGCGACGATGGCGATCGGCTCGTGCTGGGCCGCGTCGACGTCCCGCAGCCGCTCGCGGGCCTCGTGGAGGTCCGCCGATACCCGCTTGAGGAAGTAGCGGAGCTTCTCCTCGTTGTTCTTCGCCTGAAGGTCAGTCACCTGGGGTCACCTTTTGCGTCGAGCCTGTGGGGCCGGTGTTCGGCAGTGGGTCGTGGGTGTGGGGCGGATCTCGGATCTCGGACCACGGATCTCGGATTCAGGAGATCCCGAATTCCTTGCCGATGAACTCGAACATCTCGTCGTCCGTGGCGGAGTGGAGTTCGTCCGCGACTTCGGCGGGGGCCGCCGGGGCGCCGTCCGCGTCCGCTCCTCCCCCGTCGCCGGTGGTGGTCCATCGGTCGAGCAGGTGGCGCAGGCGTGCCGTGACGGCGTCGCGGGCGTCCTCGCCGGTCGTGGAGGTGCTTCCCAGGGCCGTGCCGAGGCGGTCGAGTTCGGCGAGCAGCGCGTGGACGTCCCCGTCGGCCGGGGCCGCCTCGGCCTTGAGGTACTCGACCATGTCGGCGGGGGTGGGGTAGTCGAAGACGAGCGTCGGGGGCAGTCGCAGTCCGGTGTCCTCGCCCAGCCGGTTGCGCAGCTCCACCGCGGTCAGCGAGTCGAAGCCCAGGTCCCGCAGTGCCTGGCCCGGCCGCACCGCCTGGGGTGACGCGAGGTCCAGGACCGCCGCGACGTGCTCGCACACCAGGTCGAGCAGCAGCTTGCGCTGCTCGGGGTCGGAGAGTCCGGTCAGTCGGGCCGTCAGTCCCCCGCCGCCGGTCCCGGGGGGTGTGGACGTGGCGCCCCGGGCCGTCCCCGTACCCGCTCCCCCGGCCGTCGCGGCGGCGGAGCGCCGGGCCGGAACCCCGACGAGGGAGCTGAGCAGGGCGGGCAGCGAGCCCGCGGCGGCCCGTTCCCGTAGGGCCGGCCGGTTCAGGCGTACCGGGACCAGGACGCCGCGCGGGTGCGCGGTCGCGGCGTCGAAGAGGTCGAGGGCCTCCTCGGTGGCCAGGGGCGACACCCCGCCACGGGTCATGCGGGTGCGGTCCGCGTCGGTCAACCCGGCGGTGATGCCGCTGCCTTCGGCCCACAGTCCCCACGCCAGGGACAGGGCGGGCAGGCCTGCCGCGCGGCGCTGCTGGGCGAGCGCGTCGAGGAAGGCGTTGGCGGCGGCGTAGTTGCCCTGGCCGGCCGCGCCGAAGACACCGGCCGCGGAGGAGAACAGGACGAAGGCGGAGAGTTCCGTCCCGCGGGTGAGTTCGTCCAGGTGCAGGGCCCCGTCGACCTTGGGGCGGAACACCCGGTCGATCCGTTCCGGGGTGAGTCCGGTGACGACGCCGTCGTCCGTCACCCCGGCCGTGTGGACCACGCCCGTCAGCGGTGCGTCCTCGGGGACGGCGGCCAGTACGTCGGCCAGGGCCCGGCGGTCGGCGACGTCGCAGGCGGCCAGGGTGACCCGTACGCCCCGCGCCGTGAGTTCCGCCTCCAGTTCGGCCATGCCCTCGGCTCCGCCGCCGCGACGGCTGACGAGCAGCAGGTTCCGTACGCCGTGCCGGTCCGCCAGGTGGCGGGCGACGTGCCGGCCCAGCACGCCCGACGCGCCCGTCACCAGGACGGTTCCGTCGGATGTGAACGCGGGCCGCGCCCGCGCGGCGTCCACCGGCTTCTCGGTGCGTGCCAGCCGGGGTACGAGGACCGTCCCGCCGCGTACGGCGAACTGTTCCTCTCCCGAGGCCGGCAGTGCGGGCAGCATCCGGAAGGAGGCGGGGTCGCGGTCGATGTCGACGAGGACGAACCGGCCCGGGTTCTCCGACTGCGCCGAGCGCACCAGGCCCCAGATCGCGGCCTGGGCCGGGTCGATCTCCTTGTCCCGGTCCTCCTCGTCCCGGTCCCGGGCGACGACCGCGTTGGCCGTGAGCACGACCAGTCGGGCGTCGGAGCGCCGCTCGTCGGCCAGCCAGTGTCGGAGCAGTTCAAGCGCCCGGTACGTCGTCTCGTGGGCGTGTGCCACCGGGTGGTCGCCGTCCGGGTGGACGTCGACGGACGCGAGGACGACCGCCGGCGGTGCCGTCACGCCGTGGAGGTCCGCGCGGAAGGCCACGTCCAGGCCGGAGCCCTCCAGGGCGGCGTGCAGACCGTCGTCGCCGCCGATCAGCAGCCACGGCTCCGTCGGGCCCGTCGGGGCGTGGGCGGCCATGGGCAGGGCGGTCCATTCGACGTGGTGGAGCGGGTCCGGCCCGCCGCGTCCCCGACCGGCCCGGGCGAGGTGCTCCGCCGAGACCGGTCGCAGGACCAGGGAGTCGATGGAGGCCACCGGGTGGCCGGAGTCGTCGGTGACCAGCAGGGCCACCGCGTCGGCGCCGGCGGGTTCGATCCTCACGCGGAGAGCGGTGGCTCCGGTGGCATACAGGGTCACGCCGCTCCAGGCGAACGGCACGCGCCCCTGCCCGGAGTCGGGCAGCAGGCCGCCCAGGCCGATGGCGTGCAGGGCGGAGTCGAGGAGCGCGGGGTGGATCCCGAAGCCCGCCACCGGCGTCTCCACGGGCAGCCGGACCTCGGCGAAGACCGTGTCGCCCCGCTTCCACAGGCCGTGCAGGCCCTGGAACACCGGTCCGTAGTCGAAGCCGAGGTCGGCCAGCCGTGTGTAGGCGTCGGAGAGGTCGAGGGGCTCGGCCCCGGGCGCGGGCCAGCCGACCGGGTGGTGCGGCGGCGCCGTCCGCCCGTGGGCGGCGGCGGAGACGACACCGGTGGCGTGGCAGGTCCACGGCTCGCCGGGCTCGGCCGTCTCGGGGCGGGAGTGGACGGCGACCGTGCGGTGCCCGGTCGCGTCCGGTCCGCCGACGGCGACCTGGAGCCGTACGGCCCCGTCCTCGGGCACGACGAGGGGCGTGCCGAGCGTCAGCTCGTCCACGCGGTCGCAGCCCACCTCGTCGGCGGCGCGGAGCGCGAGGTCGACCAGGGCGGTGCCGGGCAGCAGGGTCGTGCCCATCACGGTGTGGTCGACGAGCCACGGGTGGGTGGTCGCGGACAGCCGCCCGGTCAGCAGGGCTCCGTCTCCGTCGGCGAGGGCGACGGCGGCCCCCAGGAGGGGGTGTTCGGCCGCCACGAGGCCCGCGGCGGCGACATCGGCGGAGGGGGTGCCCGGTTCGAGCCAGTAGCGGCGGTGGTGGAAGGCGTACGTGGGCAGGTCCACGCGCCGCCCGGTGCCGCCGCGCCCGGCGAGGAAGGCCGCCCGGTCGACGGGCGTGCCGTGGACGTGGAGGTGGGCGAGGGCGGTGGTGACGGCCAGGTCCTCGGCCCGGTCGGTGCGCAGCAGCGGGACGGCGACCGCGTCCCGGTCCAGGAAATCCTGTGCGAGGGCGGTCAGGACCCCGCCGGGGCCGATCTCCAGGAAGGTGCCCACGCCGCCCGCGGCGAGGGAGTCGAGGGCGTCGGCGAAGCGGACGGCTTCCCGCACGTGGCGCACCCAGTACTCCGGCGTACGGAAGTCCTCGTCCGAGAGCGGGCGGCCGGTGAGGGTGGAGACGATCGGCAGGGTCGGCGTGCCGAAGGTCATGCCTGCCGCGATCTGTCGGAACTCCTCCGCCATCGGGTCCATGAGCGGGGAGTGGAAGGCGTGGGAGACCGTCAGCGGCTTCGTCTTGCGACCGTCGGCCGCCAGTTTCCCGACCACGGCCGCGACCGCGTCCGCCTCGCCCGAAACCACCACCGAGGAAGGCCCGTTGACGGCGGCGATGCCCGCCCGGTCCTCAATGCCGGCCAGGAGGTGGCGTACTTCCGCCTCGGAGGCCTGGACGGCGACCATCACTCCGCCTGCCGGCAGCTCCTGCATCAGGCGGCCCCGCGCGGCCACCAGACGGGCCGCGTCCTCCAAGGACAGCACCCCCGCCACGTGGGCGACCGCGAACTCACCCACCGAATGCCCGGCCAGCACATCCGGCCGCACCCCCCACGACTCCACGAGCCGGTACAAGGCCACCTCGATCGCGAAGAGAGCAGGCTGCGCGAAGACCGTCCGGTTCAACAGCTCCGCGTCCTCACCGAACACCACCTCCCGCAACGGACGCTCCAGATGCACGTCCACCTGCGCGCACACCGCGTCGAAGGCATCGGCGAACACCGGGAAGGCCGCATACAACTCCCGCCCCATGCCCAGGCGTTGACTGCCCTGCCCCGAGAAGAGGAACGCGGTCCGCCCTTCGGCCGCGGGCGTGCCGGGTTCGACCTCGCCCCTGGTGACGCCGGACGCCGTGCGGCCTTCGGCGATCGCCGCCAAGCCCTCCAGCAGGGCTCCGCGTTCGGCTCCCACCACGGCGGCGCGGCGTTCCATCGACGTACGCGTGACGGCCAGCGACCGCCCGATGTCGGCGAGGTCGAGGTGGGGGTGCTCCGTGACGTGCGAGGCGAGGCGTCGTGCCTGTGCCCGCAGCGACACCTCGTCCTTGGCCGAGAGGAGCCACGGCACCACGTCGGACTCGCTGTCGCTTCCGGCGGCAGGGGCGGGTTCCGGGTCCGCGACGTGTTCCAGTACGACGTGGGCGTTGGTTCCGCTGACGCCGAAGGAGGACACGCCCGCCCGACGCGGCCTGCCGTCCTCCTCCGCCCACTCGCGGGGTTCGGTCAGCAGCCGGACCGCGCCGGCCGACCAGTCGACGTGCGGGGTCGGCTCGTCCACGTGCAAGGTCCGCGGCAACACCCCGTGGCGCATCGCCTGCACCATCTTGATGATCCCGCCCACGCCGGCGGCGGCCTGGGTGTGCCCGATGTTCGACTTCAACGACCCCAACCACAGGGGCCGATCAGCCGGACGATCCTGCCCGTAGGTCGCCAACAGCGCCTGTGCCTCGATCGGGTCACCGAGCGTGGTCCCCGTGCCGTGCGCCTCGACCGCGTCCACGTCGGCCGCCGACAGACCGGCCTGCGCGAGCGCCTGACGGATCACCCGCTGCTGCGCGGGACCGTTCGGCGCCGTCAGACCGTTCGACGCACCGTCCTGGTTCACCGCCGACCCACGCACCACCGCCAACACCCGGTGCCCGTTGCGGCGCGCGTCCGAGAGCCGTTCCACGAGCAGCATGCCCACGCCCTCGGACCAACCCGTACCGTCCGCCGACGCCGCGAACGCCTTGCACCGACCGTCCGCCGCCAGCCCACGCTGCCGACTGAACTCCACGAAGGTGCTCGGTGTGGCCATGACAGTGACACCGCCCACGAGGGCCATCGTGCACTCGCCCTGGCGCAGGGCCTGCGCCGCCAGGTGCAGGGCGACCAGCGAGGACGAACACGCCGTGTCGACCGTCACCGCCGGCCCCTCCAGGCCGAAGGTGTAAGAGAGACGGCCTGAGGCGACACTGCCGGAGGTGCCCATACCCAGGTGGCCTTCGAGTCCCTCGGGTATCGATCCGCCGAGCTGGGATCCGTAGTCGTGGTACATGACGCCCGCGAACACACCGGTACGCGAACCCCGCACCGTCACCGGATCGATCCCCGCCCGCTCGAACACCTCCCACGAGGTCTCCAACAGCAGCCGCTGCTGGGGGTCCATGGCGAGGGCCTCGCGCGGCGAGATCCCGAAGAACCCCGCGTCGAACTCCCCCGCACCATGCAGGAACCCACCCTCACGGGCATAGCTCGTCCCCACGTGATCCGGATCCGGATGGAACAAGCCGTCCAATGCCCAACCCCGATCCACCGGGAACCCGGAAACCGCGTCACCCCCCTCCACCACCAACCGCCACAGATCCTCCGGAGAACCCACCCCACCCGGATACCGGCAGCTCATCCCCACGATCGCGATCGGATCCTCGACCGAAACCGAAACCTCCACGGACGCGACCGACCCGACACCATCAACACCGGTGATGCCCACCAACTCGGACAGCAGGAAACGCGTGAGCGCTTCGGGGGTCGGCTGGTCGAAGACCAGGGTCGCGGGAAGCCTTAGGCCGGTGGCGGCGTTGAGGGCGTTGCGCAGTTCGACGGCGGTCAGCGAGTCGAAGCCGAGGTCCCTGAACTGCCGGTCGACCGCGACGGAGCGGGCCGTTCCGTGGCCGAGGACCGTCGCGACCCGGTCGCGGACGAGGTCGAGCAGGAAGGCGTGACGCTCCTCCGGGGGCAGGTCGACGAGTCGCCCGGCCACCGTGGGGTTCCCCGCCGTCTCGCGGGCGCCGTCGAGGGCGCGTCGCACGGGGGTCCGCACCAGCTTCCGGAGCAGCGGCGGCAGCGTTCCGGCGCGGGCCTGTGCCCGGAGCGCGCCGGTGTCCAGTCGGACGGGGACCGGGGTGGGCAGGGTGGAGCGGCAGGCCGCGTCGAACAGGGCCAGGCCTTCGGCGGCTTCCAGCGCGATCAGTCCGGAGCGGCTGATCCGGCGCCGGTCCGCGTCGGCCAGGCCGGCCGTGAGCGTGCCGGCCTGCGCCCACAGGCCCCAGGCGATGGACACGGCGGGGAGGCCCTGGGCGCGCCGGGACGCGGCGAGACCGTCCAGGAAGGTGTTGGCGGCGGCGTAGTTCGCCTGCCCGGCGCTGCCGAGCGTGCCCGCGGCGGAGGAGAAGAGGACGAACGCCGTGAGGTCCGCGTCGCGGGTCAGCTCGTGGAGGTGCCGGGCCGCGTCGGCCTTGGGACCGAAGACGTGGTCGACGCGCTCCGCCGTGAGCGCGGGTACGGTGCCGTCGTCGGTGACGCCTGCCGCGTGGACCACCCCGGTCAGGGGCCGGTCGGCCGGGATCGCGGCGAGGAGTTCGGCCAAGGCGGCGCGGTCCGCCACGTCGCAGCGGACGGTGTGCGGCTCGGCTCCCAGGGCGCGCAGCTCCGCGTCGAACTCCGCCGCGCCCGGGGCGTCGGGTCCCCGTCGGCCGGCCAGCAGGAGGTGGCGTACGCCGTGCTCGGTGACGAGGTGGCGGGCGACGAGCCGGCCCAGCGCCCCGGAGGCGCCGGTGACCAGGACGGTTCCGTCCGGGCCGAACGGGGCTTCCGTCGCCTCGGGGACGGCGGCCCGTACGAGGCGCGGTACGAGCGCGGCTCCGTCCCGGACGGCCAGCTGCGGCTCGCCGGAGGCCACCGCCGCGGCGAGCCCCGGAGCGGCGTCACCGTCGAGGTCCAGGAGGACGAACCGGCCCGGGTTCTCCGACTGTGCCGAGCGTACGAGGCCCCAGACGGCGGCCTGGGCCGGATCCACACCGGCCCGAGTGCCGGCGTCGGTGTCTGCGGCGGCGGACGCCGGCACGGCGCCCCGTGTCACCACGACCAGGCGGGAGGCGGCCCACCGGTCGTCCGACAGCGACTGCCGCAGCAGGGCGAGCACCCGGTGGACGGCGGCGGCGGCCGTGACGTCGTCGGTGTCGAGCAGCGCGGGTACGGAGACGGCGACGGTCGCCGGGACCGTGGCGCCGTCCGGACCGGGGTCCAGGTCGGCCGGGCTCGTGCACCACGTCACGTCGGCGGGTCCCTCGGCGGGTTCCGCGGCGGGCGGGCACGGTTCCCAGACGACCGTGAACAGCGCGTCGGCGACCGCCGTCGCGGGGTCGGTGGCGGCGTCGGCCCCGACGGGATGTCCGGCGGGCACCGTCCGCAGGACCAGCCCGTCGATCGATGCGACGGGCCGTCCCCGTCCGTCGGTGATCAGAAGGGCCACCGCGTCCGTACCGGCCGTGTCGGCGCGGCTCAGGCGGACCCGCAGGGTCTCGGCGCCGGTGCCGTGGACGCTGGCACCGGTCCAGGAGAAGGGCAGCCGCCCTTCGTCGCCGGCGTCGAGGAAGCCGTCCACGCCCAGGGCGTGCAGGGCCGCGTCGAGGAGGGCGGGGTGGACGGCGAAACCGTCGGTCGTGGTGCCGTCGGGCAGCGCGACCTCGGCGAAGAGTTCGTCGTCCCCTCGGCGCCACGCGCCGCGCAGGCCCCGGAACACCGGCCCGTACGCGAAGCCGGCTTCGGCGAGCGCGGCGTAGCGGTCGCCGATGTCGACGGGGGTGGCGTCGGCGGGCGGCCACGCGCCGTCCGTAGCGGGCGGGGCGGGCAGGTCGGGGGCGAGGAAGCCGGTGGCGTGACGCGTCCAGGCGGTGTCGCCACCGGTCTCGGCGCTGGTCTCGTCGGCGCTCTCGGCGCGCGAGTAGATCTTGACCGATCGGCGGTCCCGCACGTCGTCGGCGCCGCCGACGACGACCCGTATCTGGACCGCTCCGTGCCGCGGGAGCACCAGGGGCGCGGCCAGGGTGAGTTCGTCGACCCGGCCGCAACCGAGCTCGTCGCCGGCGCGTACGGCCATGTCGAGGAACGCGGTGCCGGGGAGCAGGACCGTCCCGGCGACGGCGTGGTCGGCGAGCCAGGGGTGCGTGGCCAGGGACAGTCGTCCGGTGAGCAGCGATCCCGCGCCGTCGGGGAGCAGGGCGGCGGCTCCCAGGAGCGCGTGGCCGGCCGGGGCCAGTCCGGCGGCGGCGACGTCGGCGGGGGCGGTCGGGGCGTCGAGCCAGTAGTGCTCGTGCCGGAAGGCGTAGGTGGGCAGGTCGACGCGGCGCCCGGTGCCGCCGCGGCCGGCGAGGAAGGCCGACCAGTCGACGGGGATCCCGTGGACGTGGAGGCGGGCGAGCGCGGTGGTGACGGCGAGGTCCTCGGTCCGGTCCGTGCGCAGGGTGGGCACGGTGAGGGACCGCTCGTCCAGGTGGTCCTGGGCCAGGGCGGTCAGGACCGCGCCGGGACCGATCTCCAGGAAGGTCCGTACGCCTTCCAGGGCGAGGGCGTCGACGGCGTCCGCGAAGCGGACGGCCTCGCGGGCGTGGCGCACCCAGTAGTCGGGGGTGCCGAACTCCTCGGCGGGGACGATCCGTCCCGTGAGCGTGGAGACGATCGGCAGGGTCGGCGTGCCGAAGGTCATGCCTGCCGCGATCTGCTGGAACTCCTCCAACATCGGTTCCATGAGCGGGGAGTGGAAGGCGTGGGAGACGGCCAGCGCCTTCGTCTTGCGGCCCTCGGCAGCGAGCGTGTCGACGACCGCCGCGATCGCGTCCTCGTCGCCCGAGACCACCACCGAGGAGGGTCCGTTGACGGCGGCGACGTCCGCCCGGTCCTCGAAGCCCACCAGGAGGTCGCGCACCTCCTCTTCGGAGGCCTGGACGGCGACCATCACTCCCCCGGCCGGCAATCCCTGCATCAGGCGGCCCCGCGCGGCCACCAGCCTGGCCGCGTCCTCCAGGGACAGCATCCCGGTCACGTGGGCGGCGGCGAACTCACCCACCGAATGCCCGGCCAGGAAGTCCGGCCGCACGCCCCACGACTCGACGAGCCGGTACAAGGCCACCTCGATCGCGAAGAGGGCCGGCTGCGCGAAGGCGGTGCGGTTCAGCAGCTCCGCGTCCTCCCCGAACACCGCTTCCTTCAGGGGCCGTTCGAGCTGCCCGTCCAGCTCGACGCACACCGCGTCGAAGGCTGCGGCGAACACGGGGAAGGCGGCATACAACTCCCGCCCCATGCCGAGCCGTTGGCTCCCCTGCCCCGAGAACAGGAACGCGGTCCGGTGTCCGCCCACGGGCGCGCCGGACGGCGTTTCGCCGCGTAGGAGCGCCGTGCTCGCGGGCCGCCCGGCGGCGATGGCGGCCAGGCCGTCCAGCAGTTCCTCACGGCTCGTGCCGACGGCCACGGATCGGACGTCCAGCGTGGCGCGGGAGCCGGCCAGGGACAGGCCGATGTCGGCGAGGTCGTGGTCCGGGTGTTCCTCGATGTGGGTGAAGAGGCGCGCGGCCTGCTCGCGCAGGGCGTCCGGGTCCTTGGCGGAGACGGGCCACGCCATCGTCGTGGCGGCGGTCCGGGGGTTCTCGGATCCCTCGCGCGGCTCCGGGAGGTACGGTGCGGGCTGCTCCAGTACGACGTGGGCGTTGGTTCCGCTGACGCCGAAGGAGGACACGCCCGCCCGACGCGGCCTGCCGCCCTCCTCCTCCCACTCGCGGGGTTCGGTGAGCAGCCGGACGGCACCGGCCGACCAGTCGACGTGCGGGGTCGGCTCGTCCACGTGCAAGGTCTGCGGCAACACCCCGTGGCGCATCGCCTGCACCATCTTGATCACACCGCCCACACCCGCGGCGGCCTGCGTGTGCCCGATGTTCGACTTCAACGACCCCAACCACAGGGGCCGCTCCGCCGGACGATCCTGCCCGTACGTCGCCAGCAACGCCTGCGCCTCGATCGGGTCACCGAGCGTGGTGCCCGTGCCGTGCGCCTCAACCGCGTCCACGTCGGCCGCCGACAGACCGGCCTGCGCGAGCGCCTGCCGGATCACCCGCTGCTGCGCGGGACCGTTCGGCGCCGTCAAACCGTTCGAGGCACCGTCCTGGTTCACCGCCGATCCCCGTACGACCGCCAACACCTGATGCCCGTTACGGCGCGCGTCCGAAAGCCGCTCCACGAGCAGCATGCCCACGCCCTCGGACCAGCCCGTGCCGTCCGCCGACGACGAGAACGCCTTGCACCGACCGTCCGCCGCCAGCCCGCGCTGCCGACTGAACTCCACGAAGACGTTGGGGGTCGCCATGACGGTGACGCCGCCGACCAGGGCCATCGTGCACTCGCCCTGGCGCAGGGCCTGCACCGCCAGGTGCAGGGCGACCAGCGAGGACGAGCACGCCGTGTCGACCGTCACCGCCGGCCCCTCCAGGCCGAAGGTGTAGGCGATGCGACCGGAAGCGATGCTGCCCGCGCTTCCGTTGACGAGGTATCCCTCCAGGCCGTCGGGTGCGGTGGACAGGCGCGAACCGTAGTCGTGGTACATGACGCCCGCGAACACACCGGTACGCGAACCCCGCACCGTCACCGGATCGATCCCCGCCCGCTCGAACACCTCCCACGAGGTCTCCAACAACAACCGCTGCTGCGGATCCATGGCGAGGGCCTCACGCGGCGAGATCCCGAAGAACCCCGCGTCGAACTCCCCCGCACCATGCAGGAACCCACCCTCACGGGCATAACTCGTCCCCACATGATCCGGATCCGGATGGAACAACCCCTTAAACCCCCAACCCCGATCCACCGGAAACCCGGAAACCGCGTCACCCCCCTCCACCACCAACCGCCACAGATCCTCCGGAGAACCCACCCCACCCGGATACCGGCAGCTCATCCCCACGATCGCGATCGGATCCTCGACCGAAACCGAAACCTCCACCGCCGCGACCGACCCGACGCCCTCGACAGCAGTGCTACCGACCAACTCGGACAGCAGGAAGCGGGTGAGGGCCAGGGGCGTGGGGTGGTCGAAGACGAGGGTCGCGGGCAGTCGGGTGCCGGTGACGGCGCCCAGCAGGTTGCGCAGCTCGACGGCGGTCAGCGAGTCGAAGCCGAGCTCCTTGAAGGGGCGTTCCGTCTCGACCTGGTCCGGTGTGGCGTGGCCGAGGACCGTGGCGACCTGTCGGCGCACGAGGTCGTTCAGGAGGCGTTCCTGTTCGGCTTCGGGCAGTCCGGCAAGGCTGCTGAGGAGGGCGTCGGCCCGGTCCGCGGGAGCGGCGCCGGTGTCGTCGGGTCGGCCGTGGGCCGGTCGGGCGGGGGGCTTGACGAGGGCCCGCAGGAGGGTGGGCACCTTGCCTTCGGTGGCCTGTACCCGGAGCCCGGCGGTGTCGAGCGGCGCCGGGAACAGGACGTCCTCGTCGGCCGCGCACGCGGCGTCGAAGAGGGCGAGGCCGGTGGCCGAGTCCATGGCGGCGAGGCCCATGCGGCGGATGCGGGCGAGGTCGGCGGAGTGCAGCTTGCCGGTCATCGCGCTGTCTTCGGCCCACAGCCCCCAGCCCAGGGACACGGCGGGGAGTCCGGCGGCGCGGCGCCGCTGGGCCAGGGCGTCCAGGAAGGCGTTGGCGGCGGCGTAGTTGGCCTGGCCGGCGCCGCCGAGGGTCGCGGAGACGGAGGAGAAGAGGACGAACGCGGACAGGTCCGTGTCCCGCGTGAGTTCGTGCAGGTGCAGTGCGGCGTCCACCTTCGGGCGCAGGACGTGGTCGACGCGTTCGGGGGTGAGGGCGGGGACGACTCCGTCGTCGGTGACGCCGGCCGCGTGGATCACTCCGGTCAGGGGGTGTTCGGCGGGGATCGTGGCGAGCAGCGCGGTGAGGGCGCTCCGGTCGGCGACGTCGCAGGCGGCGGTGGTGACCCGGGCGCCGAGTGCGGTGAGTTCGGCTTCGAAGTCGGTCGCGCCCTCGGCGGTGAGGCCCCGTCGGCCGGTCAGCAGAAGGTGGCGTACGCCGTGCTCGGTGACGAGGTGGCGGGCGACGAGCCGGCCGAGGGTGCCGGTGGCTCCGGTGACCAGGACGGTGCCGTCGGCCCGGAACGGCGGCGGCGGGTCGTTCGGCGCGGTGCGGCCCGCCCGCGCGAGGCGGGGCAGCAGTACGGCGTCGGCGCGTACGGCGGCCTGCGGTTCGCGGGTGCGCAGGGCGGCGCGGACGGCGGCGCGTCCGCGGTCCCCGTCGGGGTCCAGGCCGGGGTCCAGGTCGAGGAGGACGAAGCGGCCGGGGTTCTCCGACTGGGCGGAGCGTACGAGTCCCCAGACGGCGGCCTGGGCCGGGTCGAGGTCCGCGCGTTCGGCCGGGTCGGTGGCGACGCCCCGGTGGGTGACCAGGACGAGCGGGGTCGGGTCGGGGTGTTCCTCGGCGAGCGCCCGGCGCAGGAGCCCGAGGGTGTGGTGGACGGCGGCCCGTACGCGTTCGGCCGGGTCGCCCGGCGGGGTCGCGCCGTCAGGGGCGGCGGGGGTCGTCGTGGCCACGACGTGGTCGGGGGTGGGGGCGCCGGCCGGTACGTCGGCGGGGATCCAGTCGAGGCGGAGGAGGGAGTCGACCCGCGGTCGGGTGGCCGCGCGCAGCCGGTCGGCGGAGACCGGGCGCAGGACGAGCGCGCCGATGGAGGCGACGGGCCGGCCCGACCCGTCGGCGACGAGCACCGACACGGTGTCCTTGCCGGCGGGGGTGAGCCTGATGCGTACGGCGGAGGCGCCGCCGGCCCGCAGGGTGACGTCGTTCCAGGAGAAGGGCAGCAGGCCCTGGCCGGTCTCGGAGCCGGAGAGGAGGCCGAGCCAGGAGGCGTGCAGGGCGGAGTCGAGGAGGGCCGGGTGCAGCCCGTAAGCGCCGGCGTCCGGCGCGGAGGATTCGGGGAGGGAAGCGGAGGCGTACACGGTGTCGCCCTGCCGCCACACCTGCCCGAGGCCGCGGAAGACCGGGCCGTAGCCGAATCCGAGGTCGTCGAGGAGGTCGTAGAGGTCGTCGGTGGCGACGGGTACGGCGTCGCGCGGGGGCCATGCGGCGAGTGCGGACTCCGGCTCCTGCGACGGCGTCGCCGTGGGCGCCTCGGCGTGGAGGGTGCCGCCGGCGTGACGCGTCCAGTCCCCGCCTCCGGAGGGGTCCTCCGGTCGGGAGTGCAGTTCCAGCGGGCAGCGGCCGGAGGTGTCCCGCGCGCCGACCGTGAGACGGAGCTGGACCCCGCCGTGTTCGGGCAGGACCAGCGGGGCTTCGAGGGTGAGGTCCTCGATCCGTGCGCAGCCGGCCTCCCGTCCGGCCCGGAGGGCCAGTTCCACGAGGGCGGTGCCGGGGACGAGCACGACTCCGGAGACCGTGTGGTCGGCGATCCAGGGGTGGGTGGTGAGGGAGAGCCGTCCGGTGAGCACGATGCCGCCGTCGGGGAGTACGACGGTGGCGCCGAGCAGGGGGTGCTCGGTGTCGGTGACGCCGATCGCGGTGACGTCGGTGGTCGCGGGGACGTGCAGCCAGTGGTTCTCGCGCTGGAAGGCGTAGGTGGGCAGGTCCACGCGTTCGGCGCCGCGGCCGGCGAGGACGGCCGCCCAGTCGACGGGGGTGCCGTGGACGTGGAGGTGGGCGAGGGCGGTGGTGACGGCGAGGTCCTCGGCCCGGTCGGTGCGCAGCAGCGGGACGGCGACCGCGTCCCGGTCCAGGGACTCCTGGGTCAGGGCGGTCAGGACCCCGCCGGGGCCGATCTCCAGGAAGGTGCCCACGCCCTGTTCGGCAAGGGTGTCGACGGCGTCGGCGAAGCGGACGGCCTCGCGGGCGTGGCGGAGCCAGTAGTCGGGGGTGCCGAACTCCTCGGCGGGGACGATCCGTCCGGTGAGCGTGGAGACGATCGGCAGCGTCGCGGTGCCGAAGGCGACCGTCCGCAGGACCTTCCTGAACTCCTCCGCCATCGGGTCCATGAGCGGGGAGTGGAAGGCGTGGGAGACGGCCAGCGGCTTCGTCTTGCGACCGTCGGCCGCCAGCTTCCCGACCACGGCCGCGACCGCGTCCGCCTCGCCCGAAACCACCACCGAGGAAGGCCCGTTGACGGCGGCGATGCCCGCCCGGTCCTCAATGCCGGCCAGGAGGTCGCGTACTTCCGCCTCGGAGGCCTGGACGGCGACCATCACTCCCCCGGCCGGCAGCTCCTGCATCAGACGGCCCCGCGCGGCCACCAGACGGGCCGCGTCCTCCAAGGACAGCACCCCCGCCACGTGGGCGACCGCGAACTCACCCACCGAATGCCCGGCCAGCACATCCGGCCGCACCCCCCACGACTCCACGAGCCGGAACAAGGCCACCTCGACGGCGAACAACGCCGGCTGCGCGTAGGCCGTGCGGTTCAACAGCTCCGCGTCCTCACCGAACACCACCTCCCGCAGCGGACGCTCCAGATACACGTCCAGCTGCGCACACACCGCGTCGAAGGCGTCCGCGAACACCGGGAAGGCCGCATACAACTCCCGCCCCATGCCCAGGCGTTGACTGCCCTGCCCCGAGAAGAGGAACGCGGTGCGGTCGGCTTCTTCCGCGCCGGCGGATTCGGTGCCGCCCGTGATGACGGTGTGGGGTACGGGGGTCTGCGTACCCGCGCCCTCGCCGGCGAGGGTCGCCAGGCCGCGGAGCAGTTCTTCGCGGCCGGTGCCGATGACGGCGGCCCTGCGCTGGAGGGCCGCCCTGCCGGTGGCGAGGGAGAAGCCGATGTCGAGCGGGGTGGCGTCGTCGTGATCGAGGAGGTACGTGCGCAGGCGGTGGGCCTGTGCGCGCAGTGCGGTGGAGTTCTTGGCGGAGAGCAGCCAGGCGACGGCGGTCGGCTCGGTGGCGCGCTCGTGCGTGGGCTCGGGCTCGGACTCGGGAGCGACCGAGGGGGCGGGGGCGGGCTCGGGGGCCTCTTCGATGATGACGTGGGCGTTGGTGCCGCTCACGCCGAACGCCGAGATGCCGCCCCTGCGGGTGTGGTCGGGTTCGGCGGGCCAGGCCACGGGTTCGGACAGCAGCTCGACCGCGCCCGTCGACCAGTCGACGTGCGGGGTCGGGGCGTCCACGTGCAGGGTCTTGGGCAGTTCGGCGTGGCGCAGGGCCAGCACCATCTTCATCACGCCGGCGATGCCGGCGGCGGCCTGGGTGTGGCCGATGTTCGACTTGAGCGAGCCCAGCCACAGGGGCCGGTCGGCGGGCCGGTCCTGCCCGTAGGTGGCGAGCAGGGCCTGCGCCTCGATCGGGTCGCCGAGCTTCGTTCCGGTGCCGTGCGCCTCCACGGCGTCGACCTCGCCGGCCGTCAGACCCGCGTCGGCCAGGGCCTGGCGGATGACCCGCTGTTGCGCGGGCCCGTTGGGGGCGGTGAGTCCGTTCGAGGCACCGTCCTGGTTGATCGCGGAGCCCCGTACGACGGCCAGCACCCGGCGCCCGTTGCGCCGCGCGTCGGACAGCCGCTCCAGCAGGACCATGCCGGCGCCCTCGCCCCAGCCGGTGCCGTCGGCGGAGGCGGCGAAGGCCTTGCAGCGGCCGTCGGCGGCCAGTCCGCGCTGGCGGCTGAACTCGACGAAGATGCCGGGGCCGGACATGACGGTGACGCCGCCCGCGAGGGCCAGGTCGCATTCGCCCAGGCGCAGTGACCGGACGGCCAGGTGCAGGGCGACCAGCGAGGAGGAGCAGGCGGTGTCGACGGTCAGCGCCGGCCCCTCCAGGCCGAAGGTGTAGGCGAGGCGGCCGGAGACGACGCTGGCGGCCCGGCCGGTCAGCAGGTAGCCCTCCACTCCTTCGGGGGCGCGGCGCAGGCCCGAGGCGTAGTCCTGGCCGTTCGAGCCGACGAACACGCCGGACGGGGTGCCCTTGAGGGTGGCGGGGTCGATGCCGGCGCGTTCGAAGGCCTCCCAGGTGACTTCGAGGAGCAGGCGCTGCTGGGGGTCCATGGCGAGGGCCTCGCGCGGGGAGATCCCGAAGAAGTCGGCGTCGAACGCGCCGGCGTCGTGGAGGAATCCGCCTTCGCGGGCGTAGGTGGTGCCGGGGTGTTCGGGGTCGGGGTGGTAGAGGGCGTCGAGGTCCCAGCCGCGGTTTTCGGGGAAGGCGGTGAGGGCGTCGCGTCCTTGGGTGACGATCTGCCAGAGGTCTTCGGGGGAGGTGACGTTCCCGGGGAAGCGGCAGCTCATCGCGACGATGGCGATGGGCTCGTCGTCGGCCGGTCGGGCGGCGGGCAGGGTCGCCGCGGGGGTGGTGTGCGGGTCACCGGAGATCCTGTCGTGGAGGTGGCCCGCGAGTTCGGTCGGGTTGGGGTGGTCGAAGACGACAGTGGTGGGCAGGCGCAGTCCGGTGGCGGCGGCGAGGCGGTTGCGCAGCTCGATGGCGGTGAGGGAGTCGAATCCGGTCTCGCGGAAGGCGCGTCGGGGCGGGATGGCGTGGGCGCCGGCGTGTCCGAGGACGGCGGCGGCCTGGGTGCGGACGAGTTCGAGGACGGCCCGGAGGCGTTCGGGGGCGGGCAGGTGCGAGAGGGCGGGGACGGTTCCGCCCGCGGTGGTGGGTGTGGTGGGCGCGGCGGCGTCGAGGGCGCGTCGTGCGTCGGGGAGGCGGTCCAGCAGTGGGTAGTGGCCGGTGGGGGCGAAGGCGGGGACGAAGCGGTCCCAGTCGATGTCGGCGACGGTGACGGTGGTGTCGTCGTTGTCCATGGCCCGGCCCAGTGCGGCGATGCCGAGGTCCGCGGCCATGGGGAGGATGCCGCGCCGGGTGAGGTGCTGTTCGGCGTGGTCGCCCATCATGCGGCCGCTGCCCCAGGATCCCCAGGCGATCGCGGTGGCGGGGAGGCCTTGGGCGCGGCGGTGGTGCGCGAGGGCGTCGAGGAAGGCGTTGGCGGCGGCGTATCCGCCCTGGCCTCCGTTGCCGACGACGCCGGCGATGGAGGAGAAGAGGACGAAGAAGTCGAGGTCGTGGCCGGTGGTGAGTTCGTGGAGGTGGAGTGCGGCGTCGGCCTTGGGGCGCAGGACGTGGGCGAGGCGTTCGGTGGTCATGGCGTCGAGTACGCCGTCGTCGAGTACGCCCGCGGCGTGGATGACGCCGGTGAGGGGGTGTGCGTCGGGCAGGGAGTCGAGGAGGCGGGCGAGTGCGTCGCGGTCCGCCGCGTCGCAGGCGGCGAGGGTGACGTGGCAGCCGAGGGCGGCGAGTTCGTCGCGCAGTGCGGTGGCGCCGTCGGCGGCGGGGCCGCTGCGGCCGGCGAGGACGAGGCGGGTGGCTCCGGAGTGTGCGAGCCGGCGTGCGACGTGGGCGCCGAGGGTGCCGGTGCCGCCGGTGATGAGGATGGTGCCGTGGGGGTGGGCGAGGGGGTGTTCGCCGGTGGGGGCCTTGGTGTTCGGTTCCGCGCGGACGAGGCGCCGGGCGAGGGTGCCGGTGGCGCGGACGGCGAGCTCGTCCTCCCCGTCGGGGTCGGCCAGGAGCGCGGTGAGGAGGTCCAGGGCGCGGGTGTCGAGGTGTTCGGGCAGGTCGACGAGGCCGCCCCAGCGCTGGGGGTGTTCGGCGCCGGCGACGCGGCCGAGGCCCCACAGTTGGGCCTGGGCGGGGTGGCGCACGGGGTCCGCGGGGCCGGTGGTGACGGCGCCGGAGGTGGCGCACCACAGGGGTGCGCCGATGCCGGTGTCCCCGAGGGCCTGTACGAGGGTGAGGGTGGCGGCGAGGGCGGTCGGGACGCCGTGTCCGGGGGTGACCGGGGCCGTCGGGTCGTCGGCGAGGAGGGAGAGGACGCCGGTGACCCGGTCGGGGTCGAGGTCGGCTTCGGTGAGCCGGTCGGTGAGGTGGCGGGCCGCGGCGTGCCGGTCGGTGTGGGCGGCGGGGGCGAGGGTGAGGCGTTCGACGCGGGCGCCGCGTGCGGTGAGGGCGTCGTGGACGGCGGTGGCCGTGGCGCCGTCGTGGCGGGCGGTGGTGGTGACGAGGAGCCAGGTGCCGGTGAGCGTCGGCCGGGTGCCGCGCGGGGCCCGGTTCGCGAGGGGGGCCCAGGTGACGCGGTAGCGCCAGTGGTCGACGAGCGCGGTGCGGGTGGAGCGGCGGCGCCAGTGGGCGAGCCGGGTGACCATGGTGTCGAGGGAGGCGTCGGGGGCCAGGTCGAGGGAGCCGGCGAGGGCCTGTACGTCGGCGTTCTCGACGGCTTCCCAGAAGCGGGACTCCTCTTCACCGCCGGTGCCCGTTACGGCGGGGGCGGCCGGGCTTGCGGAGTCGAGCCAGAACCGGCGCCGCTGGAAGGGGTGGGTGGGCAGGTCGACGGTGCGCGGGTGCAGGCCGGCGAAGGCGGCGGACCAGTCGACGGGGACGCCGTGGACGTAGGCCTCGCCGAGCGAGGTGAGGAACCGGGCGGGGCCGCCGTCGCCGCGGCGCAGCGAGGGCAGTACGTCGGCGTCGGCGCCGGCCGCTTCGGCGGTCTCCTGGAGGCCGATGGCGAGGACGGGGTGCGGGTTGCACTCGACGAAGACCCGGTGGCCGTCCTCGATGAGCCGGCGGGTGGCGGGCTCGAAGCGGACGGTGGTGCGGAGGTTGGTGTACCAGTAGGCGGCGTCGAGTCGGGCGGCGTCGACGATCTCGCCGGTGACGGTGGAGTAGAAGGGCACGCGCGGGGTGCGCGGGGTGATGCCGTCGAGGGCTTCGGCGAGTTCGGCCTCGATGATCTCCACGTGGGCGGAGTGGGAGGCGTAGTCGACGGGGACGCGCTTGGCGCGGACGCCGTCGGCGGTGCAGGCGGCGAGGAGTTCGTCCAGGGCGTCGGCGTCGCCGGAGACGACGATGGAGCGGGGTCCGTTGATCGCGGCGATGCCGAGTCGCCCGTCCCAGGGTTCGAGGCGTCGGGTGACGTCGGCGAGGGGTTCGGGTACGGACATCATGCCGCCGAGTCCCGCGAGCCGGCCGAGCAGTCGGCTGCGCAGGGCGACGACGCGGGCGGCGTCGTCGAGGTCGAGGGCGCCGCAGACGGCCGCGGCGGCGATCTCGCCCTGGGAGTGGCCGATGACGGCGGAGGGCTCGACTCCGAAGGAGCGCCAGAGTTCGGCGAGCGACACCATGACGGCCCACAGCGCGGGCTGTACGACGTCGTCGGCACTGTCGAGCGCGGGCGCGTCGGGCGCGCCGCGCAGGACGTCCTCCAGGGACCAGTCCACGTACGGGGACAGGGCGGCGGCGCAGGCGCGGAGCCGTTCGCGGAAGACGGCGGATCCGTCGAGGAGTTCGACGGCCATGCCGGCCCACTGGGAGCCCTGGCCGGGGAAGACGAAGGCGACGCGGCCGCTGTCGGTCGCGGCGCCCCGGACGGTGCGCGGTGAGGGGGCGCCGGCCGCGAGGGCGCGCAGGCCTTCGGTCAGTTCCGTCGTGGTGGCGCCGGTGACGACGGCGCGGTGTTCGAAGGTCGCGCGGGTGGTGGCGAGGGCGTGGCCGATGTCGGCGGGCCGGGTGTCGGTGTGCGCGTCGCCATCGGCATCGGCATCGGTGTGCGCCTCGACGTGGGTGAGGAGGTCGCGGGCCCGGGCGGTGAGTGCCTCGGGGGTGTGGGCCGACAGCACCCAGGGCACCGGAACGGGGGTGACGGCGGCCGGGTCGGTGCCGGTCTGGGCGGCGTCGGCCGGCCCGGGGTCGGCGGGTGCCGTCTCGGCGGGCCCCGTCTCGGCGGGTGCCTGTTCGATGATGGCGTGGGCGTTGGTGCCGCTGATCCCGAACGAGGACACCCCCGCGCGGCGGGGCCGGTCCGCTTCGGGCCAGCGCGTGGCCTCGCCGAGCAGCCGTACCCGCCCGCCGGCCCAGTCGATGCGCGGCGAGGGGGTGTCGGCGTGCAGGGTCTTGGGGAGGACGCCGTGGCGCAGGGCCAGCACCGTCTTCATCACGCCGGCGATGCCGGCGGCGGCCTGGGTGTGGCCGATGTTCGACTTGAGCGAGCCCAGCCACAGGGGCCGGTCGGCGGGCCGGTCCTGCCCGTAGGTGGCCAGCAGGGCCTGCGCCTCGATCGGGTCGCCGAGCTTCGTTCCGGTGCCGTGCGCCTCCACGGCGTCGACCTCGCCGGCCGTCAGACCCGCGTCGGCCAGGGCCTGGCGGATGACCCGCTGCTGGGCCGGACCGCTGGGGGCGGTGAGTCCGTTCGAGGCACCGTCCTGGTTGATCGCGGAGCCCCGTACGACGGCCAGCACCCGGCGCCCGTTGCGCCGCGCGTCGGACAGCCGCTCCAGCAGGACCATGCCGGCGCCCTCGGCGAGGCCGAAGCCGTCGGCGTCCGCGGAGAAGGCCTTCGAGCGGCCGTCCGGAGCGAGGGCGCGCTGCTTGCTGAACTCGATGAAGGAACCGGCGGACGGCAGGACGGTGACCCCGCCCGCCAGGGCGAGGGAGCACTCACCGGTGCGCAGCGACCGGGCGGCCAGGTGCAGGGCGACCAGGGAGGAGGAGCAGGCGGTGTCGACGGTGACGGCCGGCCCCTCCAGGCCGAAGGTGTAGGCGAGCCGGCCGGAGGCGACGCCGGCCGTGTTGCCGGTCAGGAGGTGGCCGCTGACGTCCTCGGGCGCCTCGTACAGCCGGGGGCCGTAGTCCTGGGTCATGGCGCCGACGAAGGCTCCGGTGCGGGTGCCGCGCAGCGTGGCGGGGTCGATGCCGGCGCGTTCGAGCACCTCCCAGCCGGTCTCCAGCAGCAGCCGCTGCTGGGGGTCCATGGCGAGGGCCTCGCGCGGGGAGATCCCGAAGAACTCGGGGTCGAAGTCGGCGGCGTCGTGGAGGAGGCCGGCCTCGCGCTGGTAGTAGCGGCCGGGCCGGCCGGGCTCGGGGTCGTAGAGGCCCTCGACGTCCCAGCCGCGGTCGGTGGGCAGGGCGGAGACGGCGTCGCCGCCGTCGGCGAGGAGGCTCCAGAGGGCCTCGGGCGTGTCGATGCCTCCGGGCAGGCGGCAGCTCATGGCCACGATGGCGACGGGTTCGTCCCAGGCGGTCGTGGAGGTGTCGTCGGCGCTCTCCTGCCGGGTGCCGAGGGCTTCGGCGAGGATCCGGCGGGCCAGGGCGTGCGGGGTGGGGTGGTCGAAGGCGACGGTGTGGGGCAGGGCGAGGCCGGTGGCCCCGCACAGGCGGTTGCGCAGTTCGACGGTGGTGACGGAGTCCAGGCCCAGGTCCCGGAAGGCCTGCCGGGGGTCGACGGCCGCCGGGCCGGGCAGGTCCAGCAGGGCGGCGGTGACGGAGCGGACGAGGTCGGTGGTGGCGTGCTCCCGCTCGGCCTCGGGCAGGAGGGAGAGCCGGCGGGTCAGGGTCGCCCGCTCGGCCTCGGGCGCCGGACCGGGCCGGCGGAAGGGGTAGGTGGGCAGGGCGAGCCGCTCGGAGCCGGCGCCGACCTCGACTGTGGGGAAGAGGGGCGCCCAGTCGACGTCGACGCCGTGGACGTGGGCCTCGGCCAGCGCGGTGCGCAGGCGGCGCGGACCGCCCTGTCCGCGGCGCAGGGCGGCGACCGTGACCGCGTCCCGTCCGGCGGCCGACGCGGTGTCCAGCATGGCGGTGGTGAGCGACGGGTGGGCGCCGATCTCCACGAGGGTGGCCTGGCCGTCGGCGAGGAGCGCGTGGGTGGTCTGCTCGAACCGGACGGGGCGGCGCAGGGCCTCGAACCAGAAGTCGGCGTCCAGGGTGCGGCCGTCGACGAGGCCGCCGGTGGCTCCGGAGTAGAGCGGGGTGTGGCCGGCGCGGGGTGCGAGGGCGCCGAGCTCGGACAGCATCCGGTCGCGGACGGCGTCCACGTGCGGGGAGTGGGCGGCGGCGCCGACGTTGACCCGGCGGCAGCGGACGCCGTCGGCCTCCAGCGCGGCGCCCAGTTCGCGTACGGCGTCCAGGTCGCCGGAGACGACGACCGACGCGGGACCGTTGTACGCGGCGACGGCGAGCCGGCCCTCCCAGGGGCCCAGTCGCTCCGCGAGCCGGTGTCCGGGCAGGGTCACCGCGAGCATGTCGCCGCCGCGCAGCCCGATTTCGGCCAGGGCGTCGCCCCAGGAGGTGATGACCCGGGCGGCTTCGTCCAGCGAGAGGGCCCCGGCCAGGTGGGCGGCGGCGATCTCGCCGACGCTGTGGCCCGCGAAGGCGCGGGGGCGTACCCCGTGGGCCTGCCAGGTCTTCGCGAGCGCGACCTGGAGGGCGAAGGTGGCGGGCGCGTTCACGGCCGGGTCGTCCGGGTCGGGGGCGCCGGGGAGGCCGCGGAGCACGTCGGTCGGCCGTACGCGGGTGAAGGGTGCGAGGGCCCGCTCGCAGCGCAGGACGGCGGCCCGGAAGGGGGGTGAGGAGTCGAGGAGTTCCGCGCCCATGGCGGGCCACTGGCCGCCGAGGCCGGGCAGGACGAAGACGGCCGGCCGGTCGGCGGCCGTGCCGAGGACGGCCTCGGGGGCGAATCCGCCGTCCGCCACGCCGGCCAGGGCGTCGAGGAGTTCGGTGGTGGTGTCGCCGAGCAGGACGGCGCGGTGCGCGAAGCGGTGTCGGGTGGTGGCGAGGGCGTGCCCGACGGCGGCGGGGTCGAGCCCGGGGTGTGCGGTGAGGTGGTCGTGGAGCTTTCGCGCCTGGGCGCGCAGCGCCTCGGGCCCGGCGGCGGACAGGATCCACGGCAACGGTCCGGCGGCGCCGGGTCCCACCTCCGGCCCTTCGTCGGAGCGCTCGGTCGGGCGGGGGGCGGGGTGCGGGGCGGTGTGCCCGTCGCGGTTGCCGTCGGGGGTCGCGGCGCGGTCCCGGTCGGGGCCGGTCCCCGTCCCGACCGGGAGCGTCGGGGCGGTGCGTCCTTCGCCCGCGGGACGGGTGGCGGCGGGGGCGAGCGCGTCGCCTCCGGCAGCGGTGAAGCGTCCGTCGGGGTTCAGGACGGCCCGTACCGGGTCCCCGTCGGCCAGGGCCCGGGCCAGGGGCGCGAGCAGGACGGCCCCGTAGCCGGCGGGGTCGGCGTCGTCCGGGTCCTCGGTCCTCGGCGGGCGGAGGTCCGGCCCGGCGGCCAGGGCGAGGGTGCTCCGGCCCGAGGCGAGGTCGGCGCGGGCCGCGCGCAGCGCGTCGGCGCCGGACGCGAAACGGCGTACCGACAGGGCCGCGTCGGGCGCGGACCGCAGCGCGGCGCCCACCGCCGCCTCGACCTCGGCGTCCCGTGCGGGAGCCGCGTCCTCGGGTACGGCGAGGAAGACGCCGGTGCGCGCGCCCGGCACGGCCGTCCGCGCGGACGGGACCACGCCGGCGTCCTCCAGCGCCTCCCACCACACCTCCGCCGCGGCGGGCCCGTACGGCAGCGCCGCGGTACGGCTGTCGTCGAACGGGCCTCCGGGACGGTTCGCGAGGAATTCCGCGTCGAACGCCTCGAAGTCGAGCGTCCGGGAATCCTCGCTGCCGCCCCGCGGGCGGTGCGCCGACCCGATCGCCACGATCACGTCGTGTTCGCCGGCACCGGATTCGCCCGGCACCGAAACAGACTCGCGCATAGTGTGTGCTCCATCGACCCGTTGAACTACAGCCAATTCGCTTTTTCCGCACCGCTTTTCGGCGTGCGGGCATGCCGGGGAGGGCCCCGTGCCGTTTCCGATGTTCCGTACCGGACGCTCCCCGGCGGGCGGGTGTGGATCGCCGCCGCCGAATTCCCGGCCCGCGTCAGGAGGCGGTGATGTCCTGCCGGATGACGCGTTCGATGTTCCGCTCGGCGAGGGCCGTGATGGTGACGAACGGATTCACGCCGATCGAGCCGGGGATGAGGGATCCGTCGGTCACGTAGAGGTTCTTGTATCCGTTGACCCGGCCGTAGTCGTCCGTGGCCTCGCCGAGGACGCAGCCGCCGAGCGGGTGGTAGGTGAAGTCGTCCGAGAAGGCCTTCATCTGCTTGCCGAAGAGGTCGTAGCGGTACATCGTGACGTTGGCCTTGTTGATGCGGTCGAACAGCGACTTCGCGGCGTTGACGGCCGGGGTGTTCTGGTCGCGGGTCCAGCTCAGGTTCGCCCGGTCGGTGGCCGCGTCGTAGACGAAGGTGCCGCGCTCGGGGTTCTTCGTGATGGCCAGGTAGAGGCTGACCCAGGTCTCCAGGCCGGCGGGCATGGGGGCGATCTCGGCGAACACGGGGTTCGTGGGGTTGTCCCAGTCGTCGATGCCCAGGGCGGGGATGGAGGACTGGTTGGCGCCGGTGGGGTTCCACACGTGGTTGGCGCGGGCGGTCATGATGTTGCCGTTGGGGCCCCAGCCGGTGCCGATGCGGGAGCTGAGGTTCGCCAGCGCGCCGGTCTCGCGGGCGCGCAGCAGCAGTTCGGTGGAGCCGAGGCTGCCGGCGCCGAGGAACAGGTGGCGGCAGGAGATCTCCTTGGTGGCGAGCAGCCGGCCGTCGGCGTCCTTGTGCTCGACGGTCAGCAGGTAGGTGCCGTCCTTCTGCTGCCGGATGGCCTTGACCTGGTGGAGGGTCTCGATGGTGACCTTGCCGGTGCCGAGGGCGGCGGCCAGGTAGGTCTTGTCGAGGCTCTGCTTGCCGTGGTTGTTGCCGTAGATGACCTCGGCGGCCAGTGCGGACTTGGGGACCTCCCCGGCCGCCTCGCGCCGCATGTGGTCGAAGTCGTAGACGTTGGGGACGTGTACGGTGCCCAGTCCGGCCTTCTGCGCCTGGTCCCGGGAGACGCGGGCGAACTTGTACCACTCGGTGCTCTCGAACCAACCGTTGTCGATGTGGTTGACGCGGAGCATGGAGTTGGCGCGGGGGAAGTAGCGGCCGTACATCTCGGCGGCGTCCACGCGCGGGAGGACTTCCTCGAAGTAGGAGCGCTTGGGGGCGACGGCCATGCCGCCGTTGACGAGGGAGCCGCCGCCGACCCCGCGGCCCACGTAGACGGACATCTGGTCGAAGTTGACCCGGTCCAGGACGCCGGCGTAGGGGTCGATGTCGCGGTTGGCCAGGTCGAGCCAGAGGAAGCTGCCGAGCGGTGCCTCGGTGCGGTTCTTGAACCAGCTGGAGCGCTTGTCGGGGGCGAGCATCCCCGAGAAGACCTTGCCGTCGGGGCCGGGCTCGTTCCACAGCCGGCCCATCTCCAGCATGACCGTGCGCACGCCGGCCTCGCCGAGCCGCAGCGCGGACACGGCGGCGCCGTATCCGGTGCCGATGACCACGGCGGGGACGAAGGCCGGGCCGGCGGCGCGGTCGGCGGCGAGGGCCCGGGGCGCGCCGATGGTGGTGCTGCCCGCGACGGCGGCGGCGCCGAGGGCCGCCAGTCCGAGCATGCGGCGGCGTGAGAGGTGCTGTTCCACGGTGTGTACCTGGCTTTCGAGGGAGGGCGAGCGGTGGTGCGGGGGGTGGAGGGCCCCGGATGGGGAGGCGGGTGGGGCCTCAGGGGGTGGTGTGGAGGGTGATGGCCGCGCAGGGGCACTGGTCGGCGGCCTCGCGCACGGCGGCGTGCAGGGCCGCGGGCGGGCGGGGGTCGAGGAGCACGACGACGCCCTCGTCGCTCTGGTCGAAGACCTCGGGGGCGACCAGGGCGCACATGCCGGCGCCGCAGCAGCGTCGTGGGTCGACCTCCACCCGGGGCGGGCCGGCGCTCACCAGGCGACGGGCAGCGCGTACACGCCGTAGACCTGCATGTCGTGGCGCAGGCGGATCTCCTCGGCGGGGCACGCGAGGCGCAGGCGGGGGAAGCGTTCGAGCATCGCGGTGAATCCGACGCGCAGTTCGATGCGGGCGAGTTGCTGGCCGAGGCACTGGTGGATGCCGTGGCCGAAGCCGAGGTGACCGGCGGCTCGGCGGGTCACGTCGAAGGACTCCGGGTCGGGGAAGCGCTCGGGGTCGCGGTTGGCCGCGGCGAGGGAGACCATCACGACCTCGCCCTCCTTGACGAGGACGCCGTCGATCTCGACGTCCTCCAGGGCGGCCCGGGTGGGACCGTGGTGGACGATGCTGAGGTAGCGCAGCGTCTCCTCGACGGCGCCCTCGACGAGGGAGGGGTCGGCGCGCAGCGCGGCGAGCTGGTCGGGGTGTTCGAGCAGGGCGAAGGTGCCGAGGGCGAGCTGGTTGGCGGTGGTCTCGTGGCCGGCGACCAGCAGCAGGAAGGCGATCGAGGTGAGTTCCTCGTCGGTGAGGTCGGGGTCGGCGGCGATCAGCCCGCTGAGGATGTCGTCGGCGGGTTCGGTGCGCTTGAGTCGGACCAGGCCGCCGAGGTAGGCGGCCAGGGCCATGAAGGCCGCGGTGACGTCCTCGGTGGATTCGCCGAAGCTGCTCCAGACGTGGGTGTGGTGCTGGAAGGTGTCGCGGTCGGCGTAGGGCACGCCGAGGAGTTCGCAGATGACCAGGGACGGGATGGGCAGGGCGAAGTGCTCGAAGAGGTCGGCCGGGGAGCCGAGCCGTTCCATCTCGTCGAGGCGTTCCGCGGTGATCTTCTCGATCCAGTCGGTGAGCTGTCGCATGCGTCGGACGGTGAACTGCCCGACGAGGAGCTTGCGGTAGCGGTGGTGTTCGGGGTCGTCGTGCTGGATGAACATGCCGGGCGGTGCGGCGGGGGCCTCGTCGAGGGTCGCGGCGCGGGGCACGGGCGGGTGCTTGAGTTCGCCGCGGGCGCTGAACCGGGGGTCGGCGAGGACGGTGCGGGCGGCGGAATATCCGGTGACGAGCCATCCGAGGTGGCCGTCCGCGAATTCCATGCGGGATATCGGTTCGGTGCGGCGCAGTGATCGCGTCGCCGGCGGCGGGTTGAAGTATCCCTCTCGGACAGTGGAAAAGGTGACCGGTGCGCCCTGGCTCATTTCCGCCCTTCCATGGCTGGCCTCGTTCGACTGGATTTCTTCGGAGGGTCGTCTCGTGGCGGGATGGACACGCCGTCGACGCTTTCCGAGCACGGTGTTCTTCTTCGAACACCGATTTCCGCGCTGTTCGATCACCGTCGAAAATGACGGTATGGAGGCGCGGTGAAGGGTGTCAACGAAATCAATCCGGGGCGGGCTAACCCTGTGGGCGTCGGGCCGGAGGTACGGTTACCGGGGGTACCGGGAGGGCTTCGGTTCGGTTCGGTCGCCCCCGGCCCTACGGGTGGGTGGCGGGGTCGGCGTCGGCCAGCAGCGCGGCCATCGGGGCGAGTTCCGCGCGTCCGTCGATGCGCAGCTTGCGGTAGGCGTGGGTGAGGTGCTTCTCGACGGCCCTCGAACTGACCTGGAGCCGTTCGGCGATGGCCTTGTTGGGGGTGCCGGCCGCCGCGAGGCCGGCGACGCGGCGTTCGGTGCGGGTGAGCGTCGCGACCGCGTCGGCGCCCCGGTGGCCGGCGATGGTGCCCAGGGCCCGGGTGGCGCGTTCGGCGATCCAGGGCGCGCCGCAGGCGAGGCCCTCCTCGCGGGCCCCGGTCAGGCGGTGTTCGGCCTCGGCCTCGCGTCCGGCGGCCAGGAGCCGTCTGCCGAGGAGCAGTGCGGTGCGGGCCCGTTCCAGGGCGTTGGCGGTCCGTTCGAGCGTGGCGGCGGATTCGCGCAGCAGGGCCAGGCCCGGTTCCCCCTCGGTGAGGGCTCCCCTGCCGCGTTGGGCCCGGCCGATGGCCACCGGGCCGCCCCAGTGGACGGCGCGCGCGTACTCCTCGTCCATGAGGTCGTGGGCCCGGTCGGCGCTGCCCATGCGGTGGTGGAGCACGGACGCCGAGGAGCGCCAGGGGCTGATGGCCGGGTTGCGTCGGCCGGTGCCCTCGGCGGTGCGGCCCCAGTCGAGGAAGCAGGCCAGGGCGGTCGGCAGGTCGTCGCGCAGGACGGCGGCGGCGGCCCGGACCAGGGGGCGCAGGGAGGGGCGTTGTCCCTGGCCGGTGTGCTCCCGGCAGCCGGCCAGCAGCCGTTCGCACAGGGTGGCGTCCCGGGCCTCCAGGGCGGCCACCACGACGGGGGCCAGGGTCTGGAGCGCCGCCCAGTCGGTGACGCCCCGGTCGAGCGCCTCCCCGGCGTGGGCGCGCGCACGGGCGAGGTCGCCCCGGGCCAGGGCGAGGCGGGTCAGTTCGACGGCGATGAGGGCGCGCGGTACGTCGACGTTCTCCCGGCGGGCCCGGTCGTACGCGGTGTGCAGCCAGGGGTCGATCGTGTCGAGGGAGCCGGCGGCGGCCAGGACGTCGGTGAGCAGCGGGAGGGCGGTGTGGACGTGGTCGGGGGTGGCGGGCTCGTGTTGGAGGACGCGCTCGGCGAGCGGTACGGCCTCGGCGGCGGTGATCTGTTGGGTGGTGACGGCGTCGTGCAGCAGTACGGTGACCAGTTCGCGTTCGGCCGCGGTGTCCAGGCGGGGGGCGGGCCCCAGGGCGCGCAGTCGGTCCCCGCTCGTGGTGGGCGTCGTGGGGCCGGTCACCGCCGCGTGGCGCAGTCGGGCCTCCAGGCGCAGGGCGTGCCCGCGCGTGGCGGCGTCGGGGGGCGTGGCCGCGAGGAGTTCGGCGGCCGTGCGGACGACGGCTTCGACGGTGGAGGGCGGGCAGCCTTCGAGCAGGAAGGGAGGGATCCGGCCGGCCGCGCGGGCGCGGCGGTCGGTGTCGGGCAGCAGGAGCAGTGCCTCGGCGAAGTGGCGGAGGGCGGCTCTGGGGGCGAAGTCGCGTTCGATCCCGGCGAGTTCGCAGAGCAGTTCGGCGCGCTCGGGTCCGTCGGGGCGGCCGGCGAGGAGGGCGCGGCGCAGGTAACGGGCGGCGTCGTCCGGGGCCGCGCGCCGCAGGGCGGCGTGTGCGGCGGCCCGCAGGACGTCGAGGGCCCAGGCCTGCTCGCAGGGGGCGGCGGCGAGGAGTTGGGCGGCGGCCCGTTCCGCCGGGTGGCCCTCGTGGTGCAGCAGGAGGGCCGCGTGGAGTCGGGTCTCCTGCGCTTCGGCCGGGCTCATCGCCTCCTCGATCGCCTCGCGCACCACCGGGTGGACGAAGCGGGGTCGGGTGTCCTCGGCGAGCAGGCCGAGTCGGCGCAGTACGCGGGCGGATTCGCCGCGTCCGGTGTCGTCGAGTCCGGCGAGGCGGCCGGCGAGTTCCTCGTCGGCGCCCTCGCCGAGGACGGCGAGGGCGGTGGCGAAGGCCCACACCGTGGGGCGGGCGCTGCGCAGGGCCGCGGCGAGGCGTTCGCGCAGTCCGTCCGGCCGGAGCGCGCCGAGGGCCCGCAGGGCGTCGGGGGTCGGTGCGGCGGGTCCGGGGTCGGCGGCGGCGAGGGCGTCGAGGGTGGCGGTGAGCAGCAGCGGATGGCCGCCGGTGGAGGCGTGGCAGGCGTGTGCGAGGGCCTGGTCGACGGGTCGGCCGAGGTGGGCGGCGGCGAGTTCGGCGGTGGCGTCGGCGGGCAGCGGGCCCAGGCGCAGGAGGTGCGCGGCGCGGGCGGTGAGGTGCTGGAGGTGGGGTTCGTCCTCGCCGGGGTCTCCTTCGCGCAGGGCGGCGACCAGGGTGACGCGCAGCCGGGGCAGCCGTGCGGCGAGCCGGCCGAGCCGGTGCAGGGAGGGGAGGTCGGCCCATTGGAGGTCGTCCACGAGCAGGAGCAGCGGTTTGCGCCGGCCGTGTTCGGCGACCAGGGCGAACAGCGCGGCGTCGTGTTCGGCTCCCGCTCCCGGGTCCGCGCGGTCGTCGGGCGGGGCGAGGTCGGTGCCGGGCAACAGGGGGGTGAGGAGTTGGTCGAGCACCCCGAGGGGGAAGGCGCGTTCGTGGACCGACCCGGCGGCGGTGACGACGCGGATGCCGCGGCGTTCGGCGAGCGCCGGCAGGGCCCGTAGCAGGGCGGTCTTGCCCATGCCGATGCCGCCGGTGACCACGATCACGGATCCGCCGCCGGCCGGCCGGGCGATGGCGTCGAGCGCGGCGGTGATCAGGGCGAGTTCCTTGCGCCGGTGGAGCAGTGGCCTCATCGGGTTTCCTCCCTCGTCGTGCGCTCCAGGGCTTCGGCCAACCGGGGTCGTCCTCGGATGCCGAGCTTCCGGTAGGCCTTCGTCAGGTGCAGTTCCACGGTGCGGGGGGTGACGGCCAGTTCCTCGGCGATGGCCCGGTTGGACATGCCGCCGGCGGCGAGCGCGGCGACGCGCGACTCGGCGACGGTCAGCGGCCCGCCCCCGGCCGGGGTGCCGGCCGCGCGGACGCCTGCGCCGGCCGGGGCCGCGGCTCCGGCGGCCCGGGGCGGGGGCCCGGCCGGCGGTGCGGAGGACGGCGCGGGTGGGAGCTCCGTACGGGACGCGGTCGGGGATTGCGTACGGGGCACGGGCGGCGGCGCGGGCGGGGCCTGCGTACGGGACGTGGTCGATATCGGGCGCCGGGGGGCGGGGATCGGCGCGGGCCGGGGGGTGCGGACGGGTGCGGTCGCCCGGGGCGGGGTCGCCGCCGGCTCGGGCGCCTGCGGTCGTGCGGGCCCGACGGCCGGGGGCCGCGGTGCCCCGCCGGGCCTGTCCGCGCCGGGCCGGTCCACGCCGGGCCGGTCCGTGCCGAGCAGGCGGTCGACCGTGAGGTGGCCGGAGAACGGGGCCGTGCCGAGGGCGACCAGTGCCTGCCGGTAGCGCCAGCCGACCGGCGGTGGTGGTGTCGTTCCCCGGGGGGTCTCCCCCAGTGCCGCGGCCAGGGCGGCGGGCGAGCCCCACAGCAGGGCCCGCCTGCGCTCCTCGGCCAGCAGCCGCACCGCCAGCGGGTCCTGGGGGTCCCGGGTGCGCGCTGCGTACGAACGCCAGGGCAGCACGGCGGGGTTGGGCGCCTGCCGGGCCAACAGCTGCCGGCCGCACTCCAGCAGGTCGGCCAGGGCCGCGTCGCGCTGTCCGCGGGCGAGCCGGACCCGGCCGCGGGCGTAGAGCAGGTACGCCCAGGGCAGCCCGCCCTCGGCGCCAGGCGGCAGCCAGGTCGCCAGGGTCCGTTCGGCGGCGTCCGGGTCGCCGCGCCGCAGGTGCAGCAGCGCCCGCAGTGCGAGGGGGCCGGGAGCCATCAGGGGGTGGTGGCGGCGCCTGGGCATGATCTCCTCACACCGGTCGAGGGCGTCCGAGGCGGCGGCGTCGCGCCCGTCGCGCAGTTCGGCGACGCAGGTGACGAGCAGGACGAGACCGGCGACCGGGGCGGCGTCACGGTGTGCGGTGCGCACGAGGATCGCGTCGAGGGCGAGACGGGCCTGCGCGAGGTCCCCGCACAGGACGAGCGCGTACGCGGCCGCCGCCAGGACGGTGCCGGGGACGGGTTCGCGCGCCTCGGGGGCCAGGGCCGTCCGGGCGAGCCGTCGGGCCCCGTCGAGGTCGAGGCCGCGTTGGGCGGTGCGCCAGGCGGCCACGGCGGCCTCGGCGGCCCGCTCCGGGCCGGGGCGGGCGAGGTCGGGCGGGGCCGGGGCGCCGTCCTCCGGGTCGGGGCGGGCGTACTCGGTGATCCGGTACAGGGCCCGCAGGCCGGAGTGTTCGGCGCTGCCCGGCCGCGCCTCGGCGACGGCCCGGGCGATCAGGGGCCGGGGGGTGACGATGTCGCCGCGGGCCACCAGCAGTTCCGCGGCGCGCAGCCGGGCCCCGGACAGCGCCTCGTCGACGGGACCGGGGCCGGAGCCGGGACCAGAGCCAGGGCCGGAGCCGGAGCCGGAGCCAGGACCGAGACCAAGGCCGGAGCCAGGGCCGGGACCAGGGCCGGCACCCGGTGCCGGGACGTGCAGGGCCCGGTGCAGGTGGCGGCTCGCGGCCTCGGGCTCGGTGGGCAGGACGGCCGCGGCGAGTTCGGTCAGCAGCCGTACGCGCAGGGCCGGCGCCACCGGTTCGCGCAGGGCCCGCTCCAGGAGCCGGGCGGCCCGGGCGGTGCGGCCGTCGGCCCGGCACGCGGCGGCCTCGCGGCGCAGGCACTCCACGGCCCAGCCGGCGCCGGTCCTGCGGGCGAGCAGCAGCATCCGGGCCACGGCGCGGTCGGGCAGGGCGGCGCGGTGGGCCCATTCCGCGGCGCGGGCGTGGAGTTCCTCCCGCCGGGCGGTGTCGAGGTCGGCGAGGACGGCGCGGGCGGCGGCCTCGTCCCGGAAGGCGGGGCGCGGTCCGGGGGCCGGCAGGCCCGTGCCGGACAGCAGGGTCAGGGCGCGGGCGGTGCCGAGGGTGCGGTGGGCGGTCAGGGCGTCGATGAGGCCGGGGGTGGCCTCGGGCCCCGCGACGGCGATGGCCCCCAGGACGTCGCGCAGTTCGGCGGGGAGCAGGGCGAGCGTGCGGACGGTGCGTTCCCTGACCGCCTCCGCCGAGCTCTCGGCCAGGTGGTCGAGGTGGTCGGCGTCGTGGCTCCAGCCGTTGCGGACGAACCGTTCGACGACCGAACGGAGCAGGGCGGGGTTGCCCGCCAGGTGGTGGTGGGCGGCGGCGCGGAAGGCCGCGTCGGCGGGGGCGCGCCCGTCGGCGGCGAGGACGGCGGCGACGGCCTCGTCCGACAGCGGGGCCAGTTCCAGCCGGTGGTGGGCGACGGCGCGGGCGTCGGCGAGCGGGCAGGGTTCGATCCGGTCGTCGGGGGCCTGCGGTACCGCGCTGTTGTGGGAGGTGAGCAGCATGAGGGGCGTTCCGGCCAGGCGTCGGGCCAGCGCCTGGAGGCGGCGCAGGGACTGCGGGTCGGCCCATTGCGCGTCGTCGACGACGAGCAGCAGGGGCCGGTCGCGGGCGGCGGCCAGGAAGGAGGCGCCCCGGTCCTCGGCGCGACGGCCCGTCGCCCCGCCCGGGTGGCCGGGGTCGACGGCCGCGCCCGGGCCGGCGGGGGTGGTCGGCGGGGCGTGGCCGGCGGCCGGGCCGGTCACGGTGGGGCGGGGTCGGGCGAGGGGTGCGGCGGGCTGCCGGGCCTGGAGTTGGGCGTGGAGTTGGTCGGTCACGCCGTGGGGCAGGTGGGTCTCCTCGGGCGACGCCTGGGCGGCGGCGACCCGGATCCCCGCTTCCCCGGCCAGGGCCGTCGCGTGGTGCAGCAGGGCGCTGCGTCCGATGCCGGGCGGGCCGTGCACCTCGACGAGCGCGGCCCGGCCCAGGCGTACCTCGCCCAGCAGGCCGCGCAGCAGCCGGTGTTCGGCTTCCCGTCCGGGCGGCGCCGCCGTCGGGTCGCCGGGGGCGTCCGGCCGGTGCCGGCGGGTCGGGGACGCCGATGTGGTGCGTGCCATGGCTGTCCGTCCTCCTGGATCTCGTGGATCGATCGGGCTCCCCGGCGGTCCGCCGGGGCCGCGCCGGCCGCGCGTCCGCGCGGCGTTCAGGACGCCGTCAGCCCGTCCGCGGGTCGGGGCGCGGCGGTGGGCCCGACGGGGCGGGCGCGGGCGTCGAGGCCGTGGTGCAGGTCGGCGCGGCCCCGGACGCCGAGCTTGCGGTAGACGTTGGTCAGGTGCATCTCCACCGTGCGGGGGGTGATGAACAACGTCTCGGCGATCTTCTTGTTGCTGTGGCCGCGCCCGGCCAGCGTGGCGATGCGGCGTTCGCTGTGGGTCAGGGAGTCCAGCGGGCCGGCGGCGAGCTGGGGCATCCGTCCGCCGGCGGTGAGCAGCGCCTCGCGGGCGAGGGCGGTGAGGACGTGGTAGCCGCAGCGGGTGGCGAGTTCGATGGCCTGGCGCAGGTGGCCGCGCGCGGCCCGGGCGTCGCCGAGTTCGAGCAGTTCGCGGCCCAACTGGTAGGCGGCCTTGGCTCGTTCGAGGCGGGCGGGTGAGTCGGCGAGCGTCTCGACGGCCTCGGCGAGCAGGGTCGTGCGGGCGCGCCCCTCGGCGACGGAGGCCGCCGCGACCGAGGCGAGGCCGAGGGCGCGCGCGGTTCCCCAGCGGCGGGCCCGGTCCTGGGCCTCCTCGACGGCCTCGACGGCCTCGTGGGCCCGGCCCAGGCGGGCGAGGGTGGTGGCGGTGGGCAGCCACCAGGGGGCCAGCACGGGGTTGGCGATGCCGGCCTCCCGCTGGCTGCGGCCACAGTGCCGCCACAGTGCGAGCGCGCCTTCGAGGTCGCCCAGTTCCCGCAGGATCCGGCCCTTGGTGTACAGGTAGTGGTGCCATTCCCAGACGCCGCGTTCCAGGTGGGGCGCGGTGCGGGCGAGGGTGTCGAGCACGGCGCCGGCGCGCCGGGCCTCGCCTTGGGACAGGAGTGCGGAGCCGAGCGCGATGTGGGCCAGCGGCGGGACGCCCGCGGGGGCGGTCGCCCCGACGGCCGCCAGCGCGTCGCGTGCGGCGCCGGGCACGTCGCCGATGCCGTGCAGGATGAGGGAGCGGCCGGCGAGGGCGGCGTGCCGCGGCCACAGGGGCGGGTGGGGCCGCGTCGGGGACAGCGCCTGGTCCAGTGCGGCGAGGGCCTCGTCGACGTGGTCGGCGAGCGCGAGGACGGCGGAGGCGCAGAACACCCCCCATCCGGCGGTGCCCGGCTCGTCGGCGCGCAGGGACTGCCGGGCGAGGTCGGCGGCCCGGTCGGCCGCTCCGCCGTCCAGGGCCGCGACGGCGCCGAGGGCCGCGAGGACGCGGCGGTCGGCGGGGCCGTGGCCGCCAGGTACGGCCATGCCGGCGGCGCGGGCCCGGGCGGCGGGCAGGGCGTCCCGGTCGTTCACGGCGGTGGCCAGCAGGGCGGATTCGACGGTGGCGCGGACCTCGCGGTCCGCCGGGTCGGGGGCGTCGCCCGTCGCGGGGGGCAGGTCGTCCAGGAGGCGTTCCAGTAATCGCAGGGCTTCGCGGGCCCGGCGGGTGCCGAGGGCCATCATGGCGTACCGCACGGCGACGGGGGCCCGCTCGCGCGGTTCGGGGGTGAGGGCGAGTGCCCGGCGCAGGTGCCACAGGGCGGGGGCCGGGGCGACGGCGGTGCGGGCGGCCGCTTCGGCCAACTCGACGTGCAGGCTCTTGCGTTCGGTGTCGGTGAGTTCGCGGCCCGCGTCGCGCAGGCCTCGGCCCGCGGCCCGGAGGGTGGCCCGGGTGGGGGCCTCGGCGGCGGCGTCGCGCAGGACCGCGAACATCCAGGGTTCGTCGATCCGGTCCAGCGGGGCGAGTTGCTCGGCGACCTCGGCCGCGGGTCGTCCGGCGTCGTTGAGGACCCGGGCGGCCCGTATCCGCAGGTCGCGCAGTTCGGTCTCGGCGACGCCGGTGAGGACGGCCGTACGGATCTCCTCGCGCATCCGCGGCGGTCCGTCGGCCGGTACGGCCCCGATCCGGCGCAGCCGGGCCAGGGCGGACTCCACGCGTCGGGCGTCCGTACCGCAGAGCGCGGCGAGCGGGTCGACGGTGGTGCGGCCGAGCACCGCGAGGGCGGTGGCCACCCGTCGTACGGATCGGGGTCCGACGGCGAGGAAGCCGGGGACCAGGGGGGTGAGCGCGGTCTGGTGGAGGGTGCCCAGTCGGTGCAGGCCGTCCGCGTCCGGCGGGACGTCGGCGGCGCGCAGGACGGTGAGCAGGCGGTCGAGCAGCAGCGGGTTGCCGCCGGTGAGTTCGGCGCAGCGGCGGGTGAAGGACGCGTCCGCGGGTCTGCCGAGCGTCCGGGTGATCAGGCGTCGGGTGCCGGCCTCGTCGAGCGGGCCCAGGCGCAGCAGGGCGCAGCGGTCCTGGGCGAGGAGCCCGTCGAGTACGGGCGTCCCGGGGCCGGGGGCGTCGGTGCGGTGGGCGAGGAGGAGCAGCAGGGGGTGGCCGGTGGCCCGGCGCAGGATGAAGTCGAGGCAGCGCAGGGAGGCTTCGTCGCACCACTGGGCGTCGTCGACGAGGAGGGCGGTGGGACCGGCCGCCAGGAGGTCCAGGGCGTGTCGTTGGAGCCGCCGCCAGTCGTGGTGGACGTCGTACGGTGCGGGGGCGGTGCCGGTGCCGGGATGTTCGGGGCGGGGGCGTTCGGGGCAAGGCGGGGCGGGTGGCGGTGTGAGGAGGGCGTCGACGGCGCGGGCGCCGGCGCCCTGCGGCCGGCCGGTGACGTGCCGTACGGCGAACGCGTCCGCCGCGAGCCGCTCCCCCGCCGCGGCGAGGAGGCGGGTCCGGCCGATTCCGGCGGGTCCGGCCAGCAGGACGGCCCGGGCGGCTCCCGCGCGGACTTCGGCGGCATGGCGCAGCAGCGCGGCGAATTCGGCGGTGCGGCCGTCCGGGACCGGGGTCCGGGGCGGTTCCTGAACCGTTCCGGGGGTGAACGCCACCGCGGTTGCCTCCTCTTGCGCGAGAGGGCTTCCGGTTCCGGCTCTCCGCATCGCCGGCCGTCGGAATGTCCCTGCCTGACCAGGATCGTAGGGGATGGGATTTACCGACTCAGGGGGGATCCGGCCGATTTGAGACACAATCGGCGGTGGTGTGGCCGAAGTCCGGCGGGCTTCCGGAGGCCGTCGGCGTGCGATCGCGCCGCGTTTCGGACTTTCCCTTTCCTCCCCTTGTCCCGGTCCGGGGGAAACAAAGGGAACGGCTCCGTGAGCGGGTTTCGTCGCGGCCGATATCCGGCCATTGATCGGCCCCCGTTGGGCTGGGTTATCGTGCCCGGGCAGTGGTCCGCCGCCGACCGAACGGAGTGTCCCCGTGCAGTCCTCCTTGGAGCGCGCCTTCCCGCCGCCGGGCTGGACGCCCGCCCCCTGGCCCAGGACGCGGCCCGGCCCCGCGGAGGGCGCGGTGGACCTGTGGCTGTTGCGGGTGCCGGACGCCGGGGCCGCATCGGTGACCTTGGACCGGACCCCGCTGGACGCGGAGGAACGCGCCCGCGCCGCCGGGTTCGCGCGCCCCGTCGACGGGTACCGCTACGCGGCCGCGCACCTGGCCCTGCGCCGGGTGCTGAGCGCCTACCGGGGGGTGGGTCCGGGCGAGTTGGGCTTCGTGCGGGAGCCCTGCCCCGGCTGCGGCGCGCCCCACGGCCGGCCGGCCCTGGCCGGCGCCACAGGGCCGCACTTCTCGCTCTCGCACACCGGCGGCATGGTCCTGATCGCGGTGGCGGGGCGGCCGGTCGGCGCCGACGTGGAGGGGCTGCCGGCCCCGGACCGGGTCGCCGGCGTGGTCGAGGCGCTCCACCCCGCGGAACGCGCCGCCGTCGGGGCCGCGCCGCCGGCCCTGCGCCCCGCGGTCTTCGCCCGTCTCTGGGCGCGCAAGGAGGCCTACCTCAAGGGCCTCGGCACCGGCCTGGGTCGCGGGCCGGACCTCGACTACCTGGGCGACCCCGGCCCCGGCGCACCGCCGCGCCCCTCCGGTTGGACGGTCCGCGACGTAACCGCCGGCCCCGGGCACGCGGCGGCCCTGGCCCTGGCACACCCCCCGGGCGCCCCCGACCTCACGGTCGGCACGTTCTTCCTCGGCACCCTGGACGACACGACGGCCCGAACCCTGTCGGACCGCTAGGCCACCTCTCTCGGATCGGGTCGGAGCGGGTGGATCGGGTGGAGCGGGTCGGGTCGGGTCGGCTCGGCTCGGGGTCGATTCGGTCGGACCCGACACGATCCGGAAGGCACGGCTCAGGCCGGCGGTGTCCAGTCGGGGTCGCGGCCGCTCAGGCCGATCGCCCGGGCGAGCAGTGGGGCGGTGTCCGGTACGGGGAGGGCGGGGCCGAAGAGGCCGTCCGTGCCGTCGGCGGACTCGGCGGCGGCCTCCGCGAGGAAGGCGTGCGCGGCGCGGAGCGCGGCCTGGTCGGGTGCGTACTCCTGGCCGGTGGCGCGGGCCAGGTCCCACCCGTGGACCACCAGTTCGTCGACGGCCACGGCGCCCGCGATCCCGCCGGGCAGGTCCACGCCGCCCGCGCGGGTCATGCCGGTCCAGGCGGCCGGGTCCCGCCAGGCTTCGGCCAGCTCGCCGAGGACCCGGGGCAGCCGCGTGCGCCAGTCCGGGGGCAGGGCGGGGGTGGCCGCGCCCGGGTCCGTGTCCGTCGTGGGGCCCAGGTCCTTGCGGGCGGCGTCGCGGAAGGCGACCGCGAGCCCGGTGAGGTGGCCCAGCAGGTCCGCGACCGAGTAGTCGGGGCAGGGCGTCCGACCGTCGAGCCGGGAGTCGGGGACGCCCTCCGCGAGAAAGGCCACGATCCGGGCCTGTGGTGCGAGGTCGAGCACTGTCGTTTCGGTCATCCGCCGCTGCTCCGCCGCTCTCCCGGACGATGGGGCTGCAGCGTAGGACGCCGGCGCAGGCGGGCCGCGGCGCGACGCGGCCCGGCGCGGGAAGTTCCCCCGGACGGAGCGGCCGGCGCCCGCCGGCCGCTCCGGTCAGCCTCCGTTCAGGATCTGGATCAGGTTGCCGCAGGTGTCGTCCAGAACGGCGGTGGTGACCGGGCCCGTCTCCAGCGGCTGCTGGGTGAAGCGCACGCCCAGCCGGCTCAGCCGCTCGAACTCGGCGGTCACGTCCTCCACGGCGAAGGCGGCGAGCGGGATGCCGTCCTCGGCCAGTCCCTCCCGGTACGCCTTGACCACGGGGTGACGGGCGGGTTCCAGCAGCAGTTCGGTCCCGTCGGGGGCCTCGGGCGAGACCACGGTGAGCCACCGGTCCTCACCCAAAGGGACGTCGTGCTTCTTCACGAAGCCGAGCACCTCGGTGTAGAAGCGCAGGGCCTTCTCCTGGTCGTCGACGAAGACGCTGGTGCGGTGGATCCTCACGGGGCACTCTCCGGGGTGTCGCGCCTGAGCCACCGGGACGCGATGCGCTCAAGGGGTTCGGTGTTCAGGTCGTGGAACTTGTAGCGGCCCTCGCGCCGCGATGCGACGAGGCCCGCGGCCTCCAGTACGGCCAGGTGCTGGCTGATCGCCTGGCGGGAAAGGCCCAGGCCGTGCCGGGTGACCAGTCGCGCGCATATCTCGAAGAGGGTCTGGCCGTCCCGATCCACCAGTTCGTCGAGGATGCGCCGCCGGGTGGGGTCGGCCAGCGCCTTGAAGACGTCTTCCGCCATGACCACCACCATAGGCAAGTGATGACTTGCCTATCAAGTCGGGTGCGGGGGCAGCGGCCGATCGGCCCTGTGACATGATCTTGCCGCCGCGTCCCGCCGCCCCGTCACGGCCGACGCGGCGGTCGGCGTCGTCACCGCCGGCACCCTCCGACCGGGGAGCGCGCGCCATCTCCTTCCACCTGCGGTTCTTCTTCGAGTACGGCGTCGACACCCCGGTGTGGCCGGGCCCCTCGGACGCGCCCGACCTCGACAGCCCCTACGGATACCCCTGCGCTCCGCGGGACCTGCCCGTCACCGCGGCCACCGCGACCGAGCTCGTCCGGCTCGCCGCCCTGTACCAGTCCTCCCTCGACCGGCACGACCCTGCGGGCCCCTCGCCCTGGAGCGCGGAGCGGTGGGAGTCGTTCGGCCGCGAGGCGGACGCGGCGCTGGGGGCGTTGCGCCGCGACCTGGGTGACGGCTGGACGGTCGAGGACCGCAGACGGTGAGCGCCCGGACGGCGCGGCTGGTCACCGATTGGCTCGCCCCCAGGACGTGGATCGCCGCCGACACGGTGATCGTCGGGTGGCACACCGCCGGTCCGGCCGGCGTCGGTTGGGGCCTGGTCGGCGCCCTGTTCGCCGCGGTCCTGCCGTTGGCCTTCATCAAGCGCGGGATGCGGCGGGGTCGTTGGGCGGACCGGCACGTCGCGTCGAGGCGGCAGCGCGTCGTCGTGATCGGCTTCGCCGCCGCCTCGGTCGCCACCGGGGTCCTCGCGCTCTCGGTCCTCGGGGCCCCGCGGATCGTGATCGCTCTGATCGTCGCCATGCTGGTCACCCTCGCGGCCCTCCTCGCGGTGACCCCCCTCTGGAAGATCAGCGTGCACACGGCCGTGGCCGCCGGAAGCGTCGCCCTGCTCGTCATGGTCCTCGGCCCCCTCCCGCTCCTCGCCCTCCCGCTGGTGGCCCTGGTCGGCTGGTCGCGGATCGCGCTGCGGGACCACACGCCCGCCCAGGTCCTCGCGGGAGCCACGGTGGGCGCGACCGTCGCGGCCGGTGCCTTCGCGCTGGTCCGGTAGCCCCGTTCGGAGGCGGCCCGACGCGGCGTTTCATCGGGATGTCATCGCTCCCTGCCACGGTCGTACGGTGCACCGGCCCGGGCGCGCTCCGCGTCGGGGCCGGGACGCGCAGGCCGACGATACGGCGAGATGACGGGACGACGAGATGGGGAGGACGGAAATGCGAGCCAGGAGGATCACGTCCGTGTTGGCGGGGCTTCTGCTGACGGTCGGGCTTTCGGCGGCGCAGGGGACGGGCGCTTCGGCGGCCCCGGCGCGGGCGACGGCTCCGTGCGAGGGCACCTACACGATCGTCGTCGGGGGCACCGGCAGCTCCTGGAACAACGACGGCTTCACCGGCAACATCCAGCAGCACGTCGGATATCCCACCCAGATCCCCAACGGTGCGAGCGCCCGGGCGGGCGTCAACGAACTCAACCGACTGGTGCGCGACCAACGCCGCGCCTGTCCGGGCCAGCACGTCAAGATGGGCGGCTACTCGCTGGGCGCGGCCGTCGTGCACATCTGGGTCACCGAGAACTGGCAGACGTTCGACAACGTCAACGCCATCCTGATCGCGGACCCCAAGCGCCAGGGCGGTCCCGGGGCCAACGGCGGATCGGTGCCGTTCGGCGGCATCGTCGGCGCTCCGCTCGCCGGGGCCGACCGGTTCTTCGGCAACATCCCCGTCAAGTCGATCTGTCACTGGGACTACGTCTGCGACGAGTCCGCCGGGATCTGGACCTACCCCGGCAACCACGTCAGGAACTACCCCATGGACTTCAACATGGACCACCACAACGACGGCGCCCACGAGCAGTGGTACAACGGCGCCTGGTACCCCTGGTAGGCCCGTCGAGCGCGCCGGCCGGACCCCTCACCGCCCGTGGGTGAGCGGTGCCGGCCGGCGCCCGCCGCCGGCCTCGTCGCCGGCCTCGTCGCCGGGTTCGTCGCCGCGCAGGATCCGCGCGTGCGTCCGCTCCAGCATCCGGCTCGGGGGAACCCCGAGGTCGTCCGCGAGACGGCGGCGGACGCGGTCGTACACGGCCGACGCCTCGGTCCGCCGGCCGCACCGGCACAGCGTCCGCATCAACGTCGCGGCCACCGGCTCGTCGAGGGGGTGCGCCGCGTGGAGGGCGAACAGCTCGGCGAGCGCGTCGAAGTGCCGGCCCAGCCGCAGCTGCCACTGCGACTTGCGCCGTACGAGGGCGATCCCGCGCTCGGTGAGCCGCAGCCGCTCCCGCTCGGCCAGCGGTCCGGGCAGTCCGGCCAGCGGTTCCCCGCGGTACAGGTCCAGGGCCTCGGAACACAGGCGGACCACCTCGGCCCCCTCACCCGCCCGATCGGCCCGCCCGATGGCGGTGAGGAGTTCCTCCACGCGCGCCACGTCCACCTCGACCGCGCCGGGGGCCAGCCGGTAGCCGCACCGGTCGTGCTCGATCACCGGTCCCCGCACGTCGCCGATGCCCGCGCCGATGCCCGCGCCGACGCCGTCGCCGCCCTCGCCGACGTGCAGGGTCTTGCGCAGCCGGTAGACGTACACGGGCACCACGTTGGTGAGGGGTGGTTCCATCCCCCATACGCCGTCGAGCAGTTCCCGCCGGCTGACCGTGCGCCCCGCGCCCAGCGCGAGGGCCGCCAGTACGGCCTGCTGGCGCAGGTGGCCCAGGTTCAGGGGGCGGCCGTCCTGCCAGGCCTGGAGCGGGCCGAGCAGGGAGATCCGTACCCTCGGTCCCGGCTCCCGCTCCGGCGTCCGGCCGACGACGGCCCGCGGCGCGGTCCGCACCGCCCGGGTGCGGGGGCCGTGGCCGGGGACGACCAGTCCGCAGTCGAAGGCGTGGACGATGGCGGCGGCCCGGTCGCGCAACCCCAGCGCGGCGAGGATCCGGGCGAGGTGGCGGGCCACGGCGTCCTCGGGGATGGCGAGGTCCGCGGCGATCTCGTCGTCCCGCAGGCCGCACCCGACGGCGTGCAGGACCTCGCGTTCCCGGCCCCGGAGCACGGTGGCGGCCGGCCGGCCGGTGGTGGCGGTCGTCGGCATCGCTGCTCCCCTGGCTCGTCGCCCGGCCCGTCGCTCCGGCCGGCGGGTCGACAAGCTAGCGGCGCCGCCGCCGGTCGAGGCATCCGGAACGCTCCGGGGTGACGGCCTCGGGACCCCGCGCACGCGGCCGGGCGACCTGGGCCCGGTGGGGCGGGGGCTGTCACGTTCGGCGCCGCCGGTCTGTCCCCTCCTCGGAAGCGAGAGAAGGGATCGTCACCGTGAAGGTCGTCATCGTGTGCGTCTCCGTGTCGCACGGCAATACCCTGCGCGTCGCCCGCGCCATGGCCCCGGTGCTGGACGCCCGGGTCGTCGCCCCCGAGGAGGTCGACCCGGCGGAGGCCGCCGCCGCCGACCTCGTCGGTTTCGGCTCGGGAGTCTTCCTCGGCCGGCTCCACCCCCGACTGACCGACTTCGTCCGGGCGCTGCCCGCCGGGCGGGGGCGCGCGTTCACCTTCGCCACCAGCGGGTTCCCCGGGATGCCGGTGGCGCCCTTCGGCGGGCCCCTGGTGCGTCCGCTGGAGGGCAAGGGGTTCGAGGTGGTGGGGAACTTCTCGTGCCGGGCGCACGACACCTGGGGGCCGTTGCGGCTCGTCGGCGGCATCCACGCGCGGCGGCCGGACGCCGACGACCTGGCCGCCGCCCGGGCGTTCGCGCGGCGGCTGCGCGATCGGGGCTGAGGCCCGGGGCCGGTCGCGGTACCCCGCGACGGGCGCCGTCAGGGGGCGGGTTCGATGCCCCAGGCGGCGGCCCGGGCCGCGGCGGCCGCCCGGTTGGGGAGGTCGAGCTTGGCCAGGATGTGCTCGATGTGGGTGCCCACGGTGCGCGGCGTGACGTACAGCCGCGCGGCGATCTCCCGGTTGGTGCGGCCCGCGGTGAGTTCCGCCAGCACCTGGAGTTCACGCGGCGAGAGTCCGCCCGGCCGTCGCCCGGCCGTGCCCGCTCCGGCCCCGGCGGCCGGTTCGGGCGCGGGGCGGGCGCGCGGGGCGACGGCCGCGGCGAAGGCCTCGCTGAGGAGCGTGACCACGGCGTGCGCGGGGTCGGGGGTGCGCCGGGGGCGGCGGGTGCTGACGTTCAGCATGCCGACGTAGCGGCCGTCGCCGTCGAACAGGCACTGGGCCACGCCGTCCTCGATGCCGAGGGGGCGCAACACCTCCTGGAAGCCCGGGGAGGCGGCGAGGAGGCGGCGGGGGACGTCCCTGAGCCAGAGGCCGCCGCTGTCCGGGCTACGGAGCACGGGGAACACCGGGTCGAGGTGCAGACGGGTCTCGATGTAGGCCGTGGCGTCGTCCGGGTAGCTCCCGGCGAGGGTGGTGTGGCGTCCGCGCAGCGGGTCCCAGCGGGTGAGGGAGGCGTGGTCGTACTCCATCACCTCCGACAGGGCCGCCAGGACCGCGTCCACACCGCTCTCGCCGGTCGTGGCGTTCCTGGCGGCTTCACGGACGTGGACGGCCGCGTCGAGGATGTCTGCCGTGCTCCGCTCCGCGCTCATGATCAAACGATCATAAGGTTCCCGAAGAGCGTCAGTCGCCCGGGGTTGCGTGCGCGCCGTCGTGCGCGGCCTCGTACACGATCCGGCCGTTCATGACGGTGAGGACGACGGGCATCGTCGGGATGTCGTGCGGGTCCGCGGCGAGGAGGTCCCCGTCGAGCACGCACAGGTCGGCGACCTTGCCCGGCTCCAGGGAGCCCTTCCAGTCGTCGGCGAAGTCCTGCCAGGCCGCGTCGATCGTGTACGTGCGCAACGCCTCGGCCAGGCCGATGCGCTGCTCCGGGCCGCTGACCCGGCCGGCCGCCTTCGACTCGCGCAGCATCATGGTGGCGACGCCCTGGCGCCAGTCCGGGTGGGTGACGGGGGCGTCGGACCCGCTCGCGACCCGCACGCCGGCGTCGAGGGCGTCGCGGTAGGGCCACGCGTAGGCGGCGCGTCCGGCGCCGACGAACTCCTCCTCCATGTCGGCGACGGTCCACTTGATGGTGGGGTTCATGTTGACGCCGAAGCCGTGCGCGGCCAGCACCTTCATGCTGTGCGCGGTGAGGAAGTCGCCGTGGATGACGTAGTGGCGGGCGTCGGGCCGCGGGTGTTCGGCCATGGCCGCGGCGAAGGAGTCCGCGACGGTGTCGATGGCCCGGTCCCCGGTGACGTGGATGCCCAACTGGTATCCGGCCAGGTGGGCGTGGCGGACGATGGCGTCGATCTCGGCGATGCGCTCGTCGTCGGTGTCGCCGCCGACGCACAGGGAGCCGCAGCCGCCGCCGACGTACGGCTCGTGCATCCAGGCCGTCTTGTTGGGGACGATGCCGTCGGCGAAGACCTTGACCCCGTGGATCGCCAGGAGGCGCGGATCGGCGCCACCGGTGTCGCCGAGCCCGGCGAGGACCTCGGCGAACTCCTCGGCGGTGCTCGCCATCCCGGTGGGCAGGAGCAGGACGCCGAGGCGGGCGGTGAGTTCGCCGGCGGCCAGCAGCTCGCGGTAGACCTCCAGGGTCTGCGCGCCGAGCGCGCCCCGCATGATGCCCTCGCCTCCGGGGCCGAGGCCGGGCTCGGTGTAGCTGGTGACGCCGAGGCGGGCGAGCGTGTCGAGGGTCGACCTGATCGCGTCGGTCCGTTCCCGCCGGTCGAGCGGCGGAAGCGCGTTCTGGACCAGGGCTTGGGCCCCCTCGTGGAGCATGCCGGTCGGCTCCCCGGCCTCGTCCACGACGATGGCCCCGCCGGGCGGTGCGACGGTGTGCCGGTCGATGCCGATGAGGTCCAGGGCCTTGGAGTTGACCCAGGTGGCGTGCCCGGAGAAGGAGTACAGGACGACGGGGTGGTCCGGGCTCACCGCGTCCAGGTCGTGTCGCGAGGGCGTGCGCGAGGGGTCCGCCAGGCATTCGTCGAGGTATCCGGTGTCCCAGCCGTGCCCGGTGATCCACTGCCCGTGCGGGGTGCGTGCGACGGCCTCCTCCACGGCGCCCGCCACGTCCGCCAGGCGGGACACGGCGGGATGGCCGAGGTCGAGGGAGAGCGGCGGCGACGCCATGCCGAAGGCGCAGCCGTGCAGGTGGGAATCGTTGATCCCGGGGAGCAGCGTCGCCCCCCGCAGTTCGACGACGCGGGTGTCGGGTCCGATGAGCGGTGCGACGTCGTCGGGTCCGCCGACGGCGCTGATGGTCCCACCGGTCACGGCGAGGGCCGAGGCGACGGAGAACTCCGCGTCGACCGTGACCACTCGCCCGCCGAGAAACACCAGGTCCGCGTACGTGTCCACAGAAGGTCAGTCCTTTCGAAAACCCGGGCGTGCCGTCTCGACCCCGCCCGCGAACGATCTCCCGAGGACTATGGCGGGGGCGCCGCCCCCGCCACATCGGTCATTCCACCGATGGCGCCGGGCCGTCAGACCCCCGTGCCCGCCCGGGCGCGGGACGTACGGCTCGGGCGCGCGGCCCGTGACACGCCTTCGCCGTGTCGCACGTCACACCACGGCTGGTGTCACAGCTCGGGGCCGGCCGGTGTCCTGTGGGTGATCACACCGGCGGGGGCGACGCCCGATCGACGCCCGACCGACGGTCGAGAGAGTGGAGAGACCCGATGACCGAGGCCGACCGCGCGGACCCCGCCACCGAGGTGTTCGTGGCCCACCGCGACCTGCTGTTCACCCTGGCCTACGAGATCCTCGGGTCGGCCGCCGACGCCGAGGACGTCCTCCAGGAGACCTGGTTGCGCTGGGCGGGCGTCGACCTCGACGCGGTGCGCGACCGGCGCGCCCACCTGGTCCGGATCACCACCCGCCAGGCGCTCGGCAGGCTGCGCGCGCTCGCGCGCCGCAAGGAGTCGTACGTCGGCCCCCGGCTGCCCGAGCCGCTGCTCACAGCGCCGGACGTGGCCGAACAGGTCGAGCCGGTCGAGAACATGTCGATGGCGATGATGCTGGTCCTCGAAACGCTCGGGCCGACCGAACGGGCCGTGTTCGTCCTGCGGGAGGTGTTCGGCGTCGGCTACGAGGAGATCGCGGAGGCCGTCGACAAGACCCCGGCCGCCGTCCGCCGGATCGCCCACCGGGCCCGGGCCCACGTGGCCGCCCGCCGCCCCCGCGCCGCCGCCGGCCCGGACGAGACCCGGGCGGCGCTCGACGCGTTCCGGCGGGCGATCGAAACGGGGGACACACGGGGCCTGTTCGACCTGCTGACGCCGGACGTGGTGGCCCTGAGCGACGGCGGCGGCATCAGGCGGGCCATGCCGCACCCCACGGTGGGGGCCGACAAGGTGGCCCGCCTGCTGGTCGCGGGCGCGGCGGTGTGGGGTCCCGTGGCGACGCTGGAGCCCACCCACGTCAACGGGCATCCGGCCCTGGTCGTCCGGGTCGACGGGGAGGTCGACCTGGTCGTGGCCCTGCGGATCGAAGGCGGACTCGTCACCGGCGTCTACTCCGTGCGCAACCCCGAGAAGCTGACGCGCATGGAACGCGAGACCGGCGTGAGCCTCTGAGCCCCGGGGCGGGGGGCGCACCCAGCGCCCATCGCCCATCGCGCAGCCCCGCGCCCCGGAGGTCGCGCCCCTACCGCCCGCCGCCCCGTCGGGCAGGGCGCCCCGTCGGCCCGCCCACCAGCCGAGCCCGCCCGTTCCCGCCTCCGTAACCGGGAAACCGGCACCATCGGGCTCCCGCACCCCCCGGGCCGGGGGGGGCGGGCGGCGGCGGGCTGCTCTAGCGTCGGAAGAGGGGCGATCGCGGCCGGGGCGAGGCAGGTCCGGCCCCGCTCCCACGCGGATCCGGCACGTCCGGGTGCCGGCCCCGCGCCGATCACGGAGAGCAGGTGCGTCCCATGCGCACGTCGGCCCGTATCGCAAGCGTCCTGACCGGCCTGACCCTCGCCCTCGGCGGCGTCGCCCTCACGGCGCCCGCCGCCCACGCGGACGTCACGGCCTGCATCAACGAGGTCGAACGGGAACTGCGGGGCGGCGAGGCCCCCGACTCCATCCGCATGGCCTGCTACGTCGGCCTGACGGGGGACCACGAACAGTGCGTGACCGGCCTCACCGGGAGCGGCGTGACGAACGGAACCGCCGTGAGCGCGTGCAGGGTGGCCCCCCGGTAGGCGCTCCTCCCTGGGCGTTCTCCCTGGTGAGCGGCGCGCATTGGAGTTTCCGCCGATGCGGTGCGGCGTCCATGGTTCGGTAGGCGCCTTGCGCCCGGACCCGTTCGGGGCTTGGCTTGCCAAGATCAAGAAGGTGGGGCTGCTCCCCTTCGGACACCGGCGTGGGGGAAGCGAATGTCCTACAGGCTCGACGGCGGCACCCCCTGGCCCGAGGAGTTCGTCGACCGCTACTGGATGGCCGGGCACTGGCGCGGCGACACGTTGGACGGCCTCCTGCGCGACCGGGCCCGGTCGTCGGGGCCGCGCACCGCGCTCGTGCACGACGGCGAACGCGTCACGTACGCGGCCCTGAACCGCCGCGTGGACCGCAGGGCGGCGGGCTTCCGGCAGCTGGGCCTGCGACCGGGACAGCAGGTCGTCGTCCAACTGCCGAACGTGCCCGAGTTGGTCGTCGTCCTGTTCGCGCTGATGCGCGCCGGCGTGTTCCCCGTCTTCTGCCCGCTCTCGCACCGCGCGCCCGAGGTGTCCGCGCTCGTCCGGCTCACCGAGGCCGTCGGCTACGTCGGCCCGTCCACCCACCGGGGCTTCGACCACACCGCGATGGTCGCGGAGATCGCCGCCGAAGGCCCCTTCCTGCGGCGGGTGTTCACCTTCGAGGCGCCGGGCGCCTCCTCCCCGTACGGCGGCTTCACGACCGACCCCGCCGGCTGCTACTACGTCCCCCTGCACGCCGTCGACGCCCCGCCCGAGCCCGCGCTCGCCCTGAGCGCCGGCCAGGTGGCGTTCCTCCAGCTGTGCGAAGCCGAGGGCGAGGACGACGACGGGGGCGACGGCGGTGGCACGGAACCCCGGCTCGTGCCGCGCACCCACAACGACTACGCCTACCAGGCGCGGGCCGCCGCCGAGCGGGCCGCGCTCACCGAGGACGACGTGTACCTCGCCGCGCTGCCCGCCGGGGCCGACTTCGCCTTCGGCTGCCCGGGGGTCGTCGGGACCCTCGCCGTCGGCGGCACCGTCGTCCTCTCCGAGAGCGCGGAGCCCGCCGCGTGCCTGCCGCTCATCGAACGGGAAGGGGTCACGGTCACGGCCCTCACGCCCGCCGTCGCAGGATCGTGGCTCGACGCGCTCCCCACGAGCACGGCCGACGTGAGCGGTCTGCGGCTCGTGCAGATCGGCGGCGCGCCCCTGCCGCGCGGCGTGGCCGAGCGCGTCGGTCCCGAACTGGGCTGTCGCCTCCAGCGGGCCTTCGCGCTGCCCGAGGGGGTGCTCACCCTCACCCGGCCCACCGAACCGGACGAGACCGTGCACGCCACGCAGGGGCTCCCGCTCTCACCCGACGACGAGATCCGCATCGTCGACGCGGACGACCGGGACGTGCCCGACGGGGAGAGCGGCGAACTCCTCGCGCGCGGCCCGTACACGCCCCGGGGCTACTACCGGGCGCCGGAACTCAACGCCCGCCGCTTCACCGCCGACGGCTACTTCCGCACCGGGGCCCTCGCCCACCGAGCTCCGGACGGGAACCTGGTGGTGACGGGCCGCGTCACGCCCCGCGCGGGCGCCCGTCCGCGCCGTGCGTAAAACCGCCCCGCGGTGACGGCGGGGGTGACGGCGCCGGCGACCAGAGTCCGGCGGCCGTGCCCTCGCGGAGGTGCCGTTCGTAGGTCACGACCTTGTCGTGGACGACGTCGAGGCTCGCCCGCAGCTCGTCCATCCTGGCGCGTACGGCGTCCTCGTGCGCGCGCAGCAGCGCGAGGCGCTCCGCCTCGTTGCCGGGTCCCGATCGCACGAGTGCGGCGAACTCCCGGATCACGGCGATCGGCATCTCCGAGGCCCGCAGGCGCCGGCACAGCAGCAGCCAGTCCACGTCCGCCTGTTCGTAGACCCGCCGGCCGCCGCCGGAGCGCGGGATCTCCCGCAGCAGCAGACCCTCGCGTTCGAAGAACCGCAGCGCGTCCACGCTCATGCCGGTCATCCCGGCGACCTCGCCTATGGACAGGCCGCCCCGCTCCTCGCTCATCACGGCAACGTACCCCGCCCTTGACCTGGACCGCGCTCCAGCCACCAGCATCGTGTTCATGATCACGAAGCAGACGCGCATCGGCACCGGCTTCGGTGCCCACAGCACGGCCGACGACGTCCTCGCGGGCGTCGACCTCAGGGGCACGACCGCCCTGGTCACGGGCGGCCACTCCGGCCTCGGGCTGGAGACCACCCGCGCCCTGGCCCGGGCGGGAGCGCACGTCGTCGTCCCCGCCCGCCGCCCCGCGACCGCCGAACTCGCCCTCCACGACGTCCCCGGGACGGAGGTGCGCGCCCTCGACCTGGCGGATCCGGCCGGCGTGCGGGCCTTCTGCGCGGGCTTCCTCGCGACCGGCCGCCCCCTCGGCATCCTCGTCAACGGCGCCGGAATCATGGCCTGCCCCGAGACGCGTGTCGGCCCCGGCTGGGAGGCGCACTTCGCCGTCAACCACCTCGGGCACTTCGCGCTGGTGCAGCACCTCCTGCCGGCCCTGACCGCCGGCGGGGCGCGGGTGGTGTCCGTGAGCTCCTCCGGGCACTTCCTGTCCGACATCCGCTGGGACGACCCCCACTTCCGCGCCGGCTACGACCGTTGGCGGGCGTACGCCCAGTCCAAGACCGCCAACGCCCTGTTCGCGGTGGGTCTCGACGGCCTCGCCGCGGACCGGGGGGTGCGCGCCTTCGCCGTGCACCCCGGCAGCATCCTCACGCCGCTGCAACGTCACGTTCCCCGCGAGGAGTGGTCGGCGCTGGGTTGGGTGACCGCGCGGGGCGAGCCGGCCGAGGGGTTCAAGACCCCGGAGCAGGGTGCGGCGACGGCCGTGTGGGCGGCGACGTCCCCCCTGCTCGACGGCCTCGGCGGGGTCTACTGCCAGGACGGTGACGTCGCGGAGCCGGCCGCAGGCGACGACATGCTGATCGGCGGGGTCAAGCCCTGGGCCGTCGACCCCGCCTCCGCGTCCCGGCTCTGGGAGCTCTCAGCCCGCCTCACCGGGCTGGACGCGCTGCGCTGAGACGCGCCGCGAGGCGGCCCGGGCGCCCTTGACGGCCCGGGCGTCCTCACGGCGCGCGCAGGGTGAGGACGTAGGCCGCGGTGAGCGCCACGGCCCGGTCCTCGTCCCGCGACAGTTCCACGAGGGCGCTCGAGGCCGTGGCTCCGGGGACGTCCGCGAGCGCCTGCGTCAGCCGTCGCCGGGCCGCCGGGCCGAGGGCTCCGTGGGCCAGCCGGTCCACGAGCGCGGTCGCGATCCGCTCCGCCGGGGCGGGACGCGTCGCGAGGGCGCCCAGCGCGTCGGCGGCGTCGGCGTCCGCGCCGTTCGTCTCGTCGACGATCATGTCGATGAGCGTGGGGACCGCGTCGACCGCCCCGCGCTCCCCGAGCGCCAGGGCGGCGCGCCGGCGGACGACGACGTCGGGGTGGGTGAGGGCCGCGCGCAGCAGAGCGGTGGCCCCGTCGTGCGGGAGCTCGGCGAGGGACCGTACGGCCCGTTCGCGCACCTCGGCCGACGGGGAGTCCAGCGCCTCCCCCAGCAACGCCGACCCGCCGTCGCCGGACCGTGCCAGGGCCCACCGCAGGGCCCCGGCGACGATCGGGTCCGCCTCTCCGAGGACGGCCTCGACGAGGGCTTCCACCGGCACCGCGTTCGGCTGCGTCGAGGACAGGGCCGCGCGCTGGCGCTTCCCGGCGCTGTCCGAACCCAGGGCCTGGAGGAGCGCCACGATCTGGAGGACGTCCTCCCAGTCGGCGGGTCGGGCGGCGTCGATGCGCCGCAGTCGGGTCAGCAGGTCCGTCTCGGCGGCGATGCGTTCGCGTGTCTGACGGATGAGGTCGTCGACGAGCTCCGAGGGCCTGAAGTCGGGATCGTCCAGCGCGCTCCCGACCTCGCGCAGCGACAGCCCCAGTGTCCGCAGGCTCTCGATGTGGAAGATCCGTCGGATGTCCTCGTCGGCGTACTCGCGGTAGCCGGCGCCGGTGCGGCCGGTCGGGCGCACCAGGCCGAGCGACTCGTAGTGCCTGAGCATGCGGGCGCTGACCCCGGACCTTCGTGCCACGTCACCGATCAGCACCGTGCCTCATTCCTCCTCGCCGCCGCCGCTCTCGCCGCCGCCGGCACCGTCGCCGCCGAGGACCATGATCCGCTTCGCCTCCTCGATCGCGAACTCGAATCCGGCGTCCGGGTCGCGCGCCAGCCGCTCCGTGGCGATGGCGTGGCGGCGCACCTCGGGGTCGGGGTCGGTCGTCGCCCCGCGCAGGGCGGGCGCCGCCGCGTCGCCGAGCGCGATCAGGGCCCGGCTGAGGCTCAACCGGGTCTCCCGCCCGCCGCCGCCGAGCCGTGTCACCAGTACCGCGGCCAGTTCGGCCGCCTCGCCCTCGGGGACGAGGACGACGGCGGCCCGCCACGCGCAGCGTGCCACCTCCTCGTCGGCGTCGGAAAGGAGTTCCCGGGTGATCGCCGGCCACGCCCGCCGGTCGCCGATCTTGGACAGCGTGTGCAGGGCCTGGCTTCGGGCCTGTGCCCGCTCCGCACGCAGTGCCTCCAGCAGCCCCGGCAGCGTCCTCGCCGGCGCGTGGCGGGTGAGCGCCCAGGTGAGCATCTCGCGTACGGAGAAGTCGGGCTCGACCGCGCAGCGCTCGATGAGGCCGTCGACGTGGCTCGGGTGCGGGGTCGTGCCGATCTCCAGCGCCGCCCGCAGCCGCACCGACGGGCGGCCGTCCTCCAGGGCCCGCAGCGCCCGCGGCGCGAACGCCTCCTCCTCCCGCCCCGCTCCGGTGTCCACCCTCGTCCGCGTCTCCGGGTGCGCGTCCTGCCTCGCCATGGTCATCGGGACCACCTCCTCGGACGCAGTGAAGGGCTTGTCACCGTGTCAAGGTCAAGCGCGCGACCCCGAACCGCCGCGGGAAGGGCGCGCCTCCCGCGCGCCTCCCGCGCGCCCGCCGTCGTCCCCGCTACCCCCCGTCGTCCGCCGCACCCTGTCGGCGGACCATCTCGGCGATCCAGGCGGGGGCGAACGGCGACGTGCAGTTCGCGGGAGTCGGGTAGTCCTTGAGCACCTCCAGGCGCTCGCCGATGTCGATCGCGCGGGCCCGGTGTTCCGCGTGCCGGATGCCGATCTCGGCCAGGCAGTGGTTCATGGCCCACTGGAGGCGGTCGGGGGCGTCCTTCATCTCCGCCTCGATGACGTCGAGCAGCCCGGAGAGGTCGAGTCCGTCGGGCTTCCTGACCACGCGGTCGGTGGTCAGGGCCCATCCGGCGCTCGCCACCAACGGATCCGGATCCGTGAACCAGGCGAGGCGCAGTTCCTCCGCGTGCGGGCTCTTCTTGACCACCTGGTTCACGAACCAGTCCTGCACCTTGGGGGTGCGCGCCTCGCGCAGCATGGTGTCCAACCCCTCGCGCGTGAACTGCTTCGGGCGGCAGGTCAGGATGGCGAGGAGCCGGGCGGCGCCGTCCCCGGTGCGCCAGAGCGCGCACGCGAGGTCCTGTGAGGGCCCGAGGCGTTTCGCGAGCGCGCGGAGTCTGCCGAGGTTCACCCCGTGGTCGTCACCGTGGCGTTCGTTCACCTCCCGCGTCCGCGGGTCCTCCATCAGGGCCAGTTCGGCCCTCACCTGCGCCACCGTCGTCCCGGTCACCCCGGCCTCCGTCCGTCGTCCGTGCGGCCGGCCCGCGGGCGGGCCCGTGACCGTACCTCCGCACGTGACCGTACCTCCGCGCCCGCACACGGACACCTCCGCACGTCCGTGCGGTGTTCGTACGACCGGTCGGGTGATCGGGCGGGGGTTCGGGCCGTGGGCGCGGCGGGCGGGCCGGGGGGCGCGCTACGGTGCGTGGCCGAGCGTCGTCCTCGCGGACGCGACGGAGACGAGACGGAGACCACCGTGTCCGATTGCCGGCGCCGGACCCTCCCGTGGTCGCGCCCCCTGTACGTGTCCGCCCTACTGGGAGCCGCGCTGGCGCTCTGCCTGGGCACCGCCCCCTCTACCGCGACGCCCCGCACCCCGGTCGACCCTTCACGCCCGGTCACCGCGGTCACCGCGGCGGCCTCGACGCCGGGCGCCACGACGGCGCTGACCGGGTACGCGATCCAGTCGACCGCGAAGGTCTTCGATCCGGCGTCGGAGGTGTCCGCGCCCGGGTACTCGACGGCCGGCTGGCACCGGGCGGGGCCCCGCTCCACGGTGCTCGCCGCGCTCGTCGCGGACGGCACGCACCCGGACCCGTTCCACTCCACCGACCAGCAGCGCATCCCCGCGAGCGACTTCGCCGTGCCGTGGTGGTTCCGCGCCGACTTCACCCTCGCGGACACCGGCGCCCGCACCCTCCTGGACTTCAGCGGAGTGGTCTCCGCCGCGGACGTGTACGTCAACGGCGAGCGGGTCGCCGACGCGGACACGGTCGCGGGGACCTATCCGCGCCACGAGATCGACGTCACCGCGCGGGTACGGGCCGGCACCAACACCGTCGCCTTCCGGATCCGCCCCAACGATCCGCGCAAGCACCTCACCGTGGGCTGGCTGGACTGGTTGCAGCCACCGCCCGACGCCAACATGGGCATCGTCCGCGACGTCCTCGTCCGCCGTCGCGGACCGGTCTCCCTCCACGACGCGCACGTCGTGACCGCCCTGGACGTCCCCTCCCTCGGCTCGGCCGAACTCACCGTGAAGGCCCGGGTCCGCAACGACTCGGAGCGGCCCGCCACCGTCACCGTCACCGCGGTCGTCCGCGACGGCGAGGAGGACATCGAATCGCGCCAGGACGTCACCCTGGCCGCCCACGAGTCCCGGGCGCTCACCTTCGCGCCCGACCGGCACCCCCGCCTGCGCCTGGACCGACCCCGCGTGTGGTGGCCCGCCGGCATGGGCCCGCAGCACCTGTACGGGCTCACCGTCACGGCGAGCGCGGACGACGCCCCCTCCGACTCCGCGCGGCACGCGTTCGGCGTACGCGACGTCAAGGCCCCCCTGAACGCCGCCGGCGCCCGCCAGTACTCGATCAACGGTCGCCCCCTCCTGATCCGGGGCGCGGGCTGGTCGGCCGACCAGCTCCTGCGCTGGGACACGACCGCCACCGAGGACCGGATGAAGGCGGCGCTCGACGCCGGACTGAACACGCTGCGCCTCGAAGGCCACATCGAACCGGACGAGTTCTTCGACCTCGCCGACCGACACGGCATGCTCGTCCTGCCGGGCTGGGAGTGCTGCGACAAGTGGGAGGGGCCGGTCAACCCCAGCGGTTCGGGCGAGAAGTGGACGGCCGCCGACCAGCGCACCGCCCGCGCCTCCATGGCCTCGGAAGCCGCCCGTCTGCGCGACCACCCCAGCGTGCTGTCCTTCCTCATCGGCAGCGACTACGCCCCCGACCGGCGGACCGAGCGGGACTACCTCGACGCGCTGCGCGCCGCCGACTGGCCCACGCCGGTGATCCCGGCGGCCTCGGCCACCTCCACCGCGCTGAGCGGCCGTTCGGGCATGCGGATGACCGGCCCCTACGACTGGGTCCCGCCCTCGTACTGGTACGACAAGCGCGAGGGCGGTGCGACCGGCTTCAACTCCGAGACGAGCGCCGGCCCTTCGGTGCCCACCCTCGACACCCTGCGCCGCACGCTGTCGCCCGCGGAACTCGAAACCCTGTGGAAGTCCCCTTCCGCCCGCCAGTACCACCGCTCGCCCTCGCCCCACTTCAGCACCCTGAAGCTGTTCGACGACGCGCTGGCCCGCCGCTACGGCGCCCCGCGCGACCTCGCGGACTACGTGGCCACCGCGCAGTTGGCCCAGTACGAGAACGTCCGCGCCCAGTTCGAGGCCTACGCGCGCAACGCGACGGACGCCACGGCCCCGTCGACCGGGGTCGTCTACTGGATGTTCAACAGCGGTTGGACCTCGCTGCACTGGCAGCTCGTCGACCGCTACCTCGACCTGGGCGGCGCCTACCACGGCGCGCGGAAGGCGAACGAGCCCCTGCACGTCCAGTACTCCTACGACGACCGCACGGTGACCGTCGTCAACCGCCGGCCGGCCTCCGCGAGCGGACTCACCGCCCGCGTGACCCTCTTCGACACCGACGGCACCGCGCGCTACGACCGCACCGTGCGCGACCTCGCCGTCGGCGGGAACGGGGCCCGGAGCACCGCCTTGACCGTCCCTCCGGCCGTCCCCGGGCTGAGCACCACCCACCTCGCCCGGCTGACCCTCACCGACCGCGACGGCCGCGAGGTCAGCCGCAACGTGTACTGGCTCTCCACCCGCCCCGACGTCCTCGACTACGCCAAGGGCAACTGGTACCACACCCCCACCACCGCCGACGCCGACCTGACGGGCCTGCGCTCCCTCCCCCGGGCCACGGTGAGCGCCACGGCCCGCAGCGTCCGCGGCGCCGACTCGACCTGGACCACCACGGTCACGCTCCGCAACACGGGTGGCGGCAAGGCTCCCGCGCTCCTGACCGACGTCCACCTCGTCGACGGCCACGACACACCGGTCCTGCCGGTCCGTTGGGACGACAACCAGGTCACCCTGTGGCCCGGCGAGAGCACGGTCCTGACCGCCACGCACCGCTCCGCCGGCCCCGACGGCGCGCTCCCCCGCGTCCGCGTGTCGGGCTGGAACCTGCCCACCACGCACGTGACCGCGCACGTCGCCCCGCCCGGCCGGGCCGGCTGACGCCTTCCCCCTCCCCGAGCGGGGCGAGGGGGAGGCGTCCGTTCACGTCGCGCCGGTCGGGTCAGCCGTTCGCCGCGGCCAGGAGGACGTCCACGAGCCGCTCCGCGGCGTCCGGGCGGCCGTACGCGCGGGCCCGCTCGGCCATCGCGGTCCGTCCGGCCGGGTCGACCAGGAGGGGACCGACGGCCTCGGCGAGGGTCTGGCCGGTGACCTCCCCGAGCAGGGCCACCGCGGCGCCGGCCTCGGCCAGGTGACGCGCGTTGTGGGCCTGCTCGTTGCCGGCCGAGGTGGCCAGCGGTACGAACACGGCGGGCTTGCCGAGCGCGGTCAGCTCGGCCAGGGTGCCCGCGCCGGAGCGGGAGATCACCACGTCGGCGAGCGCCAGCACGTCCGGCAGCTCCGGCCCGACGAAGCCCGTCAGGTGGTAGCGGCCCGCGAGGACCGGGTCGAGCACGGAGGCGGCGGAGCGCAACTCGTCGACGTTGGCGGGACCGCACTGGTGGATCACGTTCGCGTGGCTCAGCAGCCACGGCAGCACCTCGCGCACCACGCCGTTGATCTGCTGGGCGCCCTGGGCCCCACCGGTGACGTACACGGTCGGCAGGCGGCGGTCGAAGCCGGTCAGGTTCAGGGCGTGCAGCGCCTTCTCGGGGTGGCCGGTCAGGACCTCCGGGCGGACCGGGTTGCCGGTGACGACCGCACGGCCGCGCACCTCGGCCGGCAGCAGCGGCAGCGAGGACTCCGAGGACACCGCGATGCTCGTCGCCGAGCCGGCGAGCTTCCGGTTCGCCAGTCCCAGCCGGACCGTCTGCTCGTGCAGCACGAGGGGGCGCTTGCACAGCCGGGCGGCCAGGCCGGCGGGGACGGCCACGTAGCCGCCGGTCGCCAGGACCACGTCCGGCTCGAACTCGGACACGATGGTGCGTGCCTGGGCCACGCCGAGCGGCACGCGCGCCATGTCCTTCATGTTGGCCGCCGACAGCATCTTCAGGGGGTTCGCCGATCGGCGGATCTTCCCGGTGGCGACCGTCTTGAACGCGATGCCCTCGGCGGGGGCGACGCGCGCCTCCAGACCGTCGGCGGTCCCGATCCACAGCACGTCGAGCGTGCCGCCTCGGGCCGCGAGCCGACCGCGCAACGTGCGGATCGCCGTGAGGGCGGGGTACGTATGACCGCCGGTCCCTCCGCCGGTCACGAGCAGGCGGAAGGGACGGGAGAGCGAGGAAGTGTCCATCCGGCGACCCTACCGGCTGCCCCCGCGCCGCCCGCCAACAGCCTCCGGTTCGCCACGACGAGGGCGCCCTCGGGTGGGGGTCGGGCCCCTCCCCGAGGGCGGGTGCTGCGCCTACGGTCGCCCGTCGTGCGCGGTTCCCGTCCCCCGACCGGCCGCCGTGAAGACGGTCAGGAGGTTACGCGCCCGGTCGCGGAAGGCCTCGTCCCGGGGGACGATACGGCCTTCGACGCCCGAGCGGACGGTCCGGGCGTCGCCGTCGGCGAGGCGGGCCAGCCGGCGCAGGTCGTCCGCGGTCGGGGCCCCGTCGCCGCCCGTCGCCAGGAGTTCGAGGGCGTCGAGCGCGCCGGTGGGGTCCGCCTCCCGTTCCGCGGAGTCGAGGACGGCCGCCATCCTCGCGGGCGGGCCTGGCGAGGCGCGGTGCCCGAGGGAGGTGAGGGCCAGGACGGCGGCGGGCGCGGTGACGGGCTCGCCCACGAGCACCTCCAGGCGGGCCGCGAGCGGCCGTGCCCGCGGGCCGAGCAGGGCGGCCGTACGGGCGGCCCGCGCCGCCGACCGGTGGGACCAGGGGCTCGCCGCGGCCCCGTCGAGCACCGCCCCCAGGGCCGCGACCACCGGGGCGGCGTCGCCGGTGACGTGCCACAGGGCCTCCGCCAGAACGGTCACGGTGTCCAGCGCCGGCCCACTCGGGAGGTCCGGGCCGTCGAGGGCCCCGTGCAGCGCGGACCGCAGTGCGGGCGCGAGTGCGGCGGCCCGGGGTCCGAGCGCGGCGAGCGCGTCGACGGAGCCCCGGAGCGCGCCGCCGCCCGCCGCGAGGTCGCGGTCGAGGAGGCGTACGAGGGGCCCGTGTTCGCCGGTGAGCGCGTACGAGGCCCTGGCCGCCGCGATCCCGCCCGCCTCGGCCTCGGTCCGCAACCGCGCCGCCGCGCGCTCGCGTTCGTCGGGCGGGCAGTGCGCGGCGACGGCCGCGACGGCGCGGGCGGCGGCTTCCGGGGCGTGCGGGAGCGCCGCGTACAGCTCGGGCAGCGCCGCCGCCGCGCGGGCCCCCCACCCGGCGAGGAGCCCCGTGAGGCGCGCGGTTTCGTTGCCGGTCAGGTTCCGGGGGTGGGCGAGCACGCGGCGTACGGCGTCGAGGAGTTCGGCGTCGTACGGGAAGGGGGCGCCGTCGGGGCCCGGGAACTCGCCGGTCGCGGCGAGCGCGCGCGGGCGTCGGCCGAGGGCCCGTGCCAGGAGCGGGGCTGCTTCGGCGGGGGCGACGCGCACGAGCGCGGCCAGCGCCCGGTCCGCGAGGTCGTCGTCCCGGTCGGGGTCGCGGCCGGCGAGGGGGGCGAGCACGTCGGCGGCGGGCGCGGCGAGGGTGCCGAGGCCGCGCAGGACGGCGGCCACGGACAGCACCGCGTCCTGGTCGACGGCGGCGGCCCGCAGGGCGGGGAGCAGGTGCGCCGGGGCGGCGCGCGAGTGCGCGCAGGCGCGCTCGGCCGCCCAGATCGCCTCGCCCCGCACCTCGGGGCGGTCGTCCCGCAGGGCGGCGTCGATCAGGGTGAACGCCGCCTCCCGGTGCGTCGCGTCGTCCCGGCGCAGCAGCGTGTCGGTGACGGCCGCCAGGGGTTCGCCGCGCGCGTGGTCGAAGCGGCCGAGGCCGAGCGGGTCGGCGGGCAGGAGGGAGAGCATGACCGCGTGGTCGGTGCCGGTCCAGGGCCGGTCGGCGTCGAGTCGGGCGAAGAGGGCGGCCATGCGCAGGCGGGCGGGGGCGGACGGGTGCGGCACGCCGGCGGCGGCGTCCGCCGCGGCGTCCCGGTCGAGTCGGGAGATCGCGGCCAGGACCTCCGCCCGCACCCGGGGGTCGCTCTCCTCGGTCCAGCGGGCGAGGAGGGCCGGCAGGGCGGTGTCGGCGGCGCGGGTCTGGGACACGGCCCAGGCGGCGGCTTCGCGGACCTCCGGCTCGGGGGCGGTCAACAGCGGCAGGAGCAGAGGCAGTTGTCGGGTCACGGCGGCGCGGACCGCGCCCGGTGCCACCCCGTGCTCGTCCTCGCTCTCCGCCATGCCGCCGAGGAGTTCCACCACGTCCGCCGTGCGGTGACCGGCGGCGGCGATGTCGGCGAGGAAGGGGGCGACCTCCGCGGTGGCCGGGTAGACGGTCCCCTGGTGCAGCACGCATCCGTACAGTTCGGTCAGCGCCTCCCGGGCCTCCTCCTCGTCGTCGCCGGTCAGGGCGTGCAGGAGGGCGGGAAGGTCCTCGGCCGTGCCGTAGGCGTGGGAGAAGGCCCCCCACGGGTGATTATCGAGCATGCGTGCGAATTCCATGGAGGCATCCTGCCGGCCGGGACCGACAGTCGACCTCCGCCGCTACGGGCCCGGGGGCGGACCAGGCTGCGGGTGCGAACCGGGGCCCGGGTGCGGGTGCGGGGCGTGGGCGCGGTGGGCGTGGTTGACCCGGGCGACGAGCAGGGCGATGTCGTCGTCGGCCGAGGCGGGCACGAGGTGGGTGATCAGGGAGTCGCACAGGTGGTCCAACGACTGCTGCGGTTCGGTGAGCAGCCGGGTGAGTTCGCCGAGGCGTTCGTCGATGTCCCTGTTGCGGGCTTCGACGAGTCCGTCCGTGTAGAGCACCAGGAGGCTGCCCGGGGCCAGCGTGAGCTCCGTGGTGGTGAAGGCGGTCCCGCCGACGCCCAGCGGGGTGCCCGGGGGAAGGTCGAGGAGGCGGACGGTGCCGTCGGGGCCCACCGTCGCGGGCGGCGGGTGACCGGCGAGGGTGATGCGGCAGCGGCCGGTCGCGGGGTCGATCACGGCGTACAGGAAGGTGGCGATCATCGGTTCGGCGAGGTCGTCCAGGGCGGCCTCCAGCTGGCGCAGCAGGTCGTCGGCGGCCAGGTCGAGCCGGGCGAGGGCGCGGACGCTGGCGGAGAGCCGTCCCATGACCGCCGCCGCCGCGATGCCGTGGCCCATGACGTCCCCGATGAGGAGGGCGGCCTTGCCCCCGGGCAGGCGCAGGACGTCGTACCAGTCGCCGCCGATCTCGTTGACGTCGCTGGCGGGCAGGTAGCGGTGGGCGACCTCGATGCCGGGCGGGGGCGTGATGTGCTGGGGCAGCATGCTGCGTTGCAGGACGACGGCGGTCTCGTGTTCGCGGTGGTAGAGGCGGGCGTTGTCGATGCTGATGGCGGCGCGGGTGGCCAGCTCGCCCGCGAGGGTGAGGTCCTCGGCCCCGAAGGGTCCGACCGGGCTGGTGCGGTAGAACGTGGCGACGCCCAGCACCAGTCCCCGGGCGATGAGCGGCGCCATCATGAACGAGTGCACGCCGACCGTCAGGAGCTGCGCGGGTCGGCTCGTGTGGCGGGCGGCGGCGGCGATGGACTGCTCGTCGAGGCGGTCGATCAGGAAGGGCCTGCGGTCGGTGAGGGCCTGGGTGTACGGCGCGGCGCCGGGAAAGGTGAGGGTCCTGCCCAGGGGGGCGAGGATGCCGGTGACCTCCGAACCGGTCAGGGGGGCTTTGCCCAGGCGGCGCAGGGCCACGCCCCCGGCCAGCCCCGTGCCGGGCTCGTCGCCGCCGGCGAGGGCGTCCAGTACGTCGACGGTGACGGCGTCGGCGAGGTACGGGACGGCCAGTTCGGCCAGCTCCTGCGCGGTGCGTTCCAGCTCCAGGCTGGCACCGATGCGGACGCTGGCCTCGCTGAGCAGGGCGAGCCGTCGGCGGCCCGCCTCGGCCTCGGTGTGGTCGCGTTGCTGTTCGGTGATGTCGAGCAGGGAGGCGATCACGCCGATGGGGCGCCCTCCGGGGTCCTCCACCCGGACGTACGAGCACGACCACACCCGGTCGTGGTGGGGATCGGCCGGGGTGCGGCCGGAGCGGCGACGGTCCAGCACCGGCTCGCCGGTGGCCAGGACCCGCCGCATCGCGTCCTCCATGTCCTCCGCGTTGACCTCCGGCAGCACCTGTGCGAGACGGCGGCCCACGTGGGCGGACTCCGACAGACCGTTCATGGCCTCCAGGGCCGGGTTGACCTGGAGGAACCGCAGTTGCGTGTCGAGCACGGCGATGCCGACGGGCGAGCGGGCGAACAGCCCGTCCCAGACCGCCGACGAGCCCCGGATGCGGCGGGCGGCGTGGGCGTCGGCGGCGAAGACCAGGATCGCGGACGGGCCGTGGCGGCGGCTGGGGACCGGGCAGGCCCAGATCTCCAGCTCCAGGGGATGCCCGTCCAGGTGCCAGGCGGTGACGGTGCCCATGACCCCGCGCCCGGAGGCCGCCGTCTCCCACAGGGCACGGCCCAGACTGCGGTCGGCGCCGGGGTGCAGGAGGTCGGAGATGTGCCGGCCGACGATCTGGGGCGGCGCGTACCCGAGGAGCTCCTGCGCCGCCAGGTTCCAGCGCACGATCGTGCCGTCCGAACTCGTGGCGACCTGGGCCACCACCAGGGAGCCCAGCCACCCGCCGGCGTCCTGGGCGGCTCCGCTGATCAGCTCCTCGATCGGCGTCTGCTCGTTCATCCGGCCCCCTCGCGGGGGGTCTCGCACACGGGTCTCGCCATCACCAAGCCCTCCAGCGCGCCCCCACCCCTCCAGCACAGACCAGGCGGTGCGTGATCGCATCCGTAGCCCGGCCCCGTGCCCCGGCCGGGGGCGGGAGCGGGGGCGGGCTTCCGGCGTGGCCGGGGCCGGGAGGTGCCGCGATAATGCTGGAGAGGAGTGATCGACCGACCCGCGTCGCGGAAGGTGGTTCGCGCATGGCGATGGACAGCGGTCCGGTGGTGGGCGGCCCCTGATGACGCTCGGGCCCCCCACCGAGGTCGTCACCGACGAGAGCGTGCTCTCACCGGTCTCGCCGGTGAGTTCGCACAACGAGTGGGACCCGTTGGAGGAGGTCGTGGTCGGCCGCCTGGACGGAGCCACGATCCCTTCCAGCCACCCCGTCGTGACCTGCAACATCCCGCCGTGGGCGGCGAGGATGCAGGGCGTCGCCGCCGGCTTCAGGTATCCGCGCGCCCTCGTCGGGCAGGCCCAGGACGAACTCGACGGGTTCGTCGCCCTGCTGCGGTCCCTCGGCGTCACGGTCCGGCGGCCGGACGCCGTCGACCACAGGCAGCGCTTCGCCACCCCCGCGTGGAGTTCCCGCGGCTTCTGCAACACCTGCCCGCGCGACAGCCTCCTCGTGGTCGGCGACGAGATCATCGAGACCCCGATGGCCTGGCCGTGCCGCTACTTCGAGACCCACTCCTACCGCGCGCTCCTCAAGGACTACTTCCGGCGCGGCGCCCGGTGGACCTCCGCGCCCAAGCCCGAGCTCACGGACGAGCTGTTCGACCCGGACTTCACCGTCCCCGGGCCCGGCGAGCCGATGCGCCACATCCTGACCGAGTACGAGCCGGTCTTCGACGCGGCCGACTTCGTCCGGGCCGGCCGCGACCTCTTCGGGACCCGCAGCAACGTCACCAACCGGATGGGCTTCGACTGGCTACGCCGGCACCTCGGTCCCGGCTACCGCGTCCACGAGATCGAGAGCCGCTGCCGCACCCCCATGCACATCGACACCACCTTCCTCGTCCTGGCGCCCGGAAAGGTGCTGGTCAACCCCGAGTACGTGGACGTGGACCGGCTGCCCGCGATCCTGGACTCCTGGGACGTGCTCGTCGCCCCCGAACCCGATCCGATCGACGAGCGGCTGCTCAAGCTCACCTCCATGTGCGGGAAGTGGCTGAGCATGAACGTCCTGATGGTCGACGAGAAGCGGGTCATCGCGGAGCGGCACCACACCGGAATGCTGCGGGCCCTGGAGCGGTGGGGGTTCGAGCCGATCCCGGGCAACCTCCTGCACTACGCGCCGTTCGGCGGCTCCTTCCACTGCGCCACCCTCGACGTCCGCCGTCGGGGCACGCTCGAAACGTACTTCGACTAACCTCCCCCGCATCGACGGCGCGTGGGCGGGAGGGTGCGACATGGAGGACCGGGACCGGATCGTGGACCGGAAGGCCTCGGTACGGGTGGAGCGGGACGGTCCGGTGTTCACGGTGATCCTCGCCCGGCCGGAGGTCCGCAACGCCGTGGACGGTCCGACGGCCGCGCTGCTCGCCTCGGCCTTCCGCGCCTTCGAGGCGGACGAGGAGGCCCGCGTCGCCGTGCTCTGGGGCGAGGGCGGCACGTTCTGCGCGGGCGCCGACCTCAAGGCCGTCGGCGGCGAGCGCGGCAACCGGGTGGAGGCCTCGGGCGACGGGCCCATGGGCCCGACCCGCATGCGGCTCGGCAAACCGGTGATCGCGGCCGTCGCCGGGCACGCGGTGGCCGGGGGCCTGGAGTTGGCGCTGTGGGCCGATCTGCGGATCGCGGAGGAGGACGCCGTCTTCGGGGTGTTCTGCCGCCGCTGGGGCGTGCCGCTGATCGACGGCGGGACGGTGCGGCTGCCGCGCCTGATCGGCGAGAGCCGCGCCATGGACATGATCCTGACGGGGCGTCCCGTCGGCGCCGTCGAGGCCCATGCCATCGGGCTCGCCAACCGGATCGTGGCGACCGGCCGGGCCCGGGCGGAGGCGGAGGCGCTCGCCCGCGAGATCTCCGCGTTCCCACCGCTGTGCCTGCGCCACGACCGGCTGTCGGTACGGGAGCAGCACGGTCTGGACGAGGCGCAGGCGCTGGCGCGCGAGTACCGGCACGGCCTGGTCCCGTTGACGGCGGGCGAGCACCTGAGGGGTGCGGACCGGTTCGCCTCGGGCGCGGGACGGCACGGCTCCTTCGACGGCTGAACGCCGGTCGGCGGAGGGCGGCGGAGGGCGCCGCGGGCCGGGACGCGGGGGTCGGCTCCACGGGGTCACCGGAGGGGTTGTAGAGGTCGCTTGCCGTCCTGCCCGACCCTGCGGAAATCGGTCACGGCGGCCGGTTCTCCGTGACAGGGTGATGCCATGATCATCGAGGTACGCCCCGCCACGGTCTTCGAGGACGTCCGCGCCGTCCTGGGGCCGAAGTCGCCCGGGGCCAACGTGTGCTGGTGCCTGAGCTACCGGCTCCCGTCGAAGCTCAACAACGAGCTGCGGGGGCCGGCCCGCGGGGAGTACGTCGCCGAGCTGTGCGGCGGCGATCCCCCGCCGGGCGTGCTCGCCTACGACGGGGACGTGCCCGTCGGGTGGGCCGCGGTGGCGCCGCGCGCGCAGACCTCCTTCGCGCGCAGCCGCACGATCCCGTACGTCGACGAGCTGCCCGTGTGGTCCGTGTGGTGCGTGCGGGTACGCCCCGGCCACCGCAGGAAGGGGATCACCCACGCCCTGATCGCCGGCGCGGTCGACTTCGCCCGCGCGCAGGGGGCTCCGGCCGTCGAGGCGTACCCCCTCGACAGCGGGGACGCCCGGGTCGACCTGACGATGGCCTACGCGGGGATCCGGCGGAACTTCGAGCGGGCCGGGTTCACCCACGCGGCCGACACCACCTCGGTGTTGGCCGGCCATCCGCGGGTGCTCATGCGGCTCGACCTGCGCTGAGGCCCCTGCCGCGCTTCCCGAACACTGCGGTGGCCGGCGCGGCCCGGCGGGGACGGAACCGCCAGGTCCCGCCCCGGGCCCCGTGGTAGCTTCCGATGATGGAACAGCGCCTCAGTCTGGTCACCCTGGGTGTCACCGACCTCGATCGCTCCCGGAGGTTCTACGAGGCCCTGGGCTGGCGGGGGCAGGAGGTCGAGGAGACGGTGTTCTTCCAGGCGGGCGGCCTCGCGCTGGTGCTGTGGGGCCGTGACCGGCTGGCCCGGGACTGCGGTCTGGACTCCGACCGGGGCAGCGGGTTCGGCGGGATCGTCCTGGCCCACAACACGCGGTCCGCGCAGGAGGTGGACGCCCTGCTCGCCGCCGCGCGGCAGGCCGGCGGAACGGTCACCAAACCGGCCGGACCCACCTCGTACGGCGGCTACGCCGGCTGCTTCGCCGATCCCGACGGCCACCTGTGGGAGATCGCCCACAACCCGGGCTTCCCCCTGGCCGCGGACGGCTCCCTCACCCTCCCGGACTTCGGCACCCCGTAGATTCCCCGACGAGGCGGCCCCGGGACGACGGGGCTCCCGGTCAGCCGGCGGCGTGTCGTACGTGCAGGTGGCCGTCGAGCGGAAAGGCCGGGGGGAAGGCGGGCAGGGTCCGCTCGAACCCGTAGCCGCACTTCTGCGCGACGCGGCAGGAAGCCGGATTGTCCACCTGGTGGAGCAGTTCGAGGCGCACCAGCCCGTCGGCACGGAAGGCGTCCAGCGCCCAGATCGTGAGGGCCTCCAGGGCGCGCGGGGCCACCCCCCGACCCCGCGCGCGTGCCACCGTCCAGTAGCCCACCTCGGCGGAGGACCTGCCGGGCGCGACCTCCTTGAGCACGACGTTGCCCACCGGCCGCCCCGGCGCCCCGCCGTCGGACCTCTCGACGACGGCGAAGGCGAACCGGACACCCGCCCGCCGGTCCCGTTCCTGGGCCCGCACCCACCGCGGGCCCTCGTCCTCGCCCTCCCCGGGAAGGTTCGCCCAGCGGCGCAGGTGGGCGTCCTCGCGGCGGGCGCGGACCACGTCCGGTACGTCTTCCACCCGCCAGGGGCGCAGGAGCAGCGCGGGGGCGTTCGCCGTGGCGGCGGTCTCGATCGTGAGCGGGGCGTCCATCGGCCGATGGTAGGCCGCGGGAGGCGATGCGGTGCGAGGCGTCGGACGTCCGCGCCGGCCGCCGTCCGGGTGGCGCGGGAATAGCCGCCCGGCGGCGGTGACTTGGTACCGGACATGAACGCCACCGCGTACGACCCGCGCACCCTGCTCGCGAAGAGCCGCCTCGGCGTGCTCGCGACGATCAAATCGGACGGACGGCCGCAGCTCTCGCCCGTCATGCCCTTCTACGATCCGGAGTCCGACATCCTCTACGTCTCCATGACGGAGGGACGCGCGAAGACGACGAACCTGCGGCGCGACCCCCGGGCCGCCCTGGAGGTCACCGCCCCCGACGGCTGGTCCTGGGCGACGGCGGAGGGCACCGTCACCCTGACCGGCCCGGGCACCGACCCGCACGGGCCCGAGGTCGAGGAGTTGGTGCGGTACTACCGCGCCGCCGCCGGGGAGCACCCCGATTGGGACGAGTACCGGGCCGTGATGGTCTCCGACCGCCGGGTCCTGATGGCGATGCGGGTCGAGCGCGTGTACGGCGAGCGGGTGCGCTGACCGGCCGGCCGGCGCGGGAGCCCCGTCACCCCATGGCGGAGCGCAGCATTGCGGCCGTCCTGGCCATGGCGTTCCTCGCCGGCTCGTCCGCGGCGCTGCGGGCGGCGTCCTCCAACAGCAGGGCCGCCGCCTGGAGGAGCCCGATGTGTACGGGGACGGTCTCCAGCCCGGTGAGCGCGGCCATGGCCTGATCGGCCGCGCTCTGCGGGATGAGGGTGTTGACGCCGCGTCCGACGCCGCGTGGGGACTGCGATGGTGTGCTCACGGGAGGATTCTCCCGCGTCCGACGGCGCGGCCGAACCGTCGGCGTCGGCCGGACGCGCGGAGGGGGGAACGGCCCGCCGCCGTTCCCCCCTCCACGCCCGATCCGCCCGAGGCGCCCGATCCGGCCGCTAGTCGGCGATGTCGATGTGCATGTTGAACCGCACCCCGCCGACCTTCACGAGCAGGTTGCCCTGGACCCCGCGTTTGGCCAGGCTGGCGCCCACGTTGCCCTTCCCGAGGGCCGCCTTGTCCTGCGGCGGGAAGCTGTGGAATTCCGTGAAGACCCCGCCCGTGGCCAGCGGCGCCGCCTGGTTCCACTCCGTGCGCAGTTCCTCGTACGCGTCCGGGTCCATCGCGGAGCCGCCGAGACCGAGGTTGACGCGCTCCCCGCCCACGTACGTCGCCGCGCACTGCTTGAGGATGGTCAGGATGAGCGAGTCCTTGAGCGAGTAGTGGGTCTGGATCTTGCCGATGAGGTTCGCGGCGTCGTTGTCGACCTTCTTCTTCCGGGCCTCGCGGGCGCCGGCCTTCACCATGTCCGTGCGGTCGGAGTCGATGGCCTTGTAGGCCTCGACGTAGCCCTTGTCCTTGGTCCGGGCGATCCGGATCGTCGTGTCCCACGTGGCGGACGAGATCCACTCGGGGTCGAAGCCGATGGACTCGCAGTACTCCAGGAGGCTCCGGTTCGCGTCCTCGTCGTTCTCGGCGTACTTGGGCATGTGTGGCGTCCCCCTCCGTCGTGCGCGCTGACGGCCCAAAAGTGCCATGCGCGAAGGGAGCTGTCAGCCGTTCCGCGCAGATCGTGAAACGGGTGCCGGACGAGGTGGATGGGGCCCGCGCCGGCCGGCCGGATCGCGACCACGGCACCACCGTCCCCGCGTGTCGCACCCGGTGGTTCGCGGTCCCCGTACGGGGAAGGCGGGAGGATCGAGGAGACCGGCAACCCGTCCGCTCCCGCCCCGGAGGCACCGTGCCCCTGTCCGAAGCCGAGCGTCAGTCCTTCCTGGCCGAGCCCCACATCGGCGCGCTCGCCGTCACCGACCCCCGGCCCGAACGGGCCCCGCTGACCGTCCCCATCTGGTACGCCTACGATCCCGGCGGCGAGCTGTGGATCACCACCGGCCACGACTCCGCCAAGGCGCGCGCCCTCGCCGGGGCCGGCCGGTTCTCCCTGATGGTCGACCGGGTGACTCCGACCGTGCGCTACGTGTCGGTGGAGGGCCCGGTGGTGTCGACCGAACCGACCACCGAGGAGGAGAAGCGGTACATGGCCTCCCGCTACCTCCCTCCCCCGGCGGTGGAACCCTTCCTGCGCCTCGCGGAGCGGGAGCACGGCCCCCAGCTCACGATCCGGATGCGCCCCGCGCACTGGCTCTCGGCCGACCTCGGCGGCGCCTGAACAGGCGCCTGAACCGGCGGCTGAACCGGCGCCCGGACCGGCGCCCGGCCGCCCCCGGCCGTCAGACGTCGAGCGGGACCAGCGTGGCGAAGAAGGCGCGGACGTCGGCGACGAACGCCTCCGGCTGCTCCAGGGCGAGGAAGTTGCCGCCGTGCTCCAGCTCGCTCCAGTACGTGACGTTGTGGTCCCGTTCGGCGAAACGGCGGATGGCGACGTCGGTCTTCAGCGCGACGGCGACGCCGGTCGGTACGGTGCCGCGTTCCTTCGGGGCCCAGGCGTCCGCGTCGTGGCCCGCCTCGTAGTAGAGGTTCGCCGAGGAGCCGGCCGTACCGCTGAACCAGTAGACGCTGATGTTGGTCAGCAGGCGGTCACGGCCCACCGCGTCCTCGGGGAGTTCGGCGGCGGGGTCCGTCCACTCCTTGAACTTCTCGGCGATCCAGGCGAGCTGGCCCACCGGCGAGTCGTGCAGCCCGTAGGCGAGGGTCTGCGGGCGGGTGGACTGGATGGCGTTGAAGCCCATCTTGTCCTGGCGGAAGTCCTCCAGGCGGGCCAGTCGTTCCTGCTCGGCGGCCGTCAGCCCCTCGAATTCGGCGGGGTCCCCGGAGGGGAAGGTGATCAGACCGTTGACGTGGACGCCGATGACGCGGTCGGGCGCCCGGCGGCCCATCTCGGCGACGATCCAGGCCCCGCCGCCCGTCCCCTGCACCCCGTAACTCCCGTAGCCGAGGCGGCTCATCAGCTCGACGAACGCACCCGCGATGCGCCCCGTGTTCCAGCCGGCCTCCCCGAGCGGACCGGAGAACCCGGTGCCGGGCGTGGAGGTCACGATGACGTGGAAGTCCCGCGCCAGCGGGCGGATGACGTCCACGAACTGCACGAACGAGCAGGGCCAGTCGTGCACCAGGAGCAGCGGGACGGCGTCGGCCTTCGGCGAACGGACGTGCAGGAAGTGGATGTTCTGCCCGTCGATCTCGGTGGTGAAGTGGGGGAACCCGTTGAGTTCCGCCTCCGCCGCGCGCCAGTCGAAGCCGTCGGCCCAGTACGCGGCCAGGGCCTTGAGGTAGTCGGTGGGCACACCCCGGCTCCAGCCGGTGCCGGGGACCTCGCCGCCCCAGCGGGTACGCGCGAGCCGCTCGCGCAGGTCGTCGAGATCCTGCTGCGCGATGTCGACGCGGAAGGGGTGGATCCGGGCTTCGGTGGTGCTGCTGCTGGTCTCCATGGGCAAGACACTATGCTCGATATAGGCACGTCACCTTCCTAATAGCCCCTGAGACTCGGTCCCATGTCGGAAACCTCCGCGCGATTGCTGCGCCTGCTGTCCCTGTTGCAGACCCCGCGCTCCTGGCCCGGATCGGAGCTGGCCGAACGCCTGGGGGTGAGCGGACGGACCGTGCGCAACGACGTCGACCGGCTGCGCGAACTGGGCTACCCCGTGGACGCCACGCGCGGAGCCACGGGTGGCTACCGACTGGGCGCCGGAGCGGCGATGCCGCCGCTGCTCCTGGACGACGAGGAGGCCGTGGCCGTGACGATCGCCGTGCGCACCGCCGCGCAGGGCGCCGTCCCGGGTACCGAGGAGACCTCGCTGCGGGCGCTGGCCAAGCTGGAGCAGGTGCTGCCCTCGCGGCTGCGCCGCCGGGTGCGGGCGCTCCAGGCGTACACGGTGGCCGTGCCGGCCGACGGCCCGGCCCCGGCCGTCTCCGCGGAGGTGCTGACGACGCTGGTGGCCGCCTGCCGCGACCGCGAGCGGCTCCGCTTCGACTACCTCGACCACGCGGGAGCCCCCACCCGGCGCGTGGTGGAGCCGCACCGGGCGGTGAACTGGGGGCGGCGCTGGTACCTGGTCGCCTGGGACGTCGAGCGGGAGGACTGGCGGACCTTCCGGGTGGACCGGATCCGCCCCCGCACCCCGGCCGGGCCGCGCTTCGCCCCGCGCGAAGCTCCCGACGGCGACCTCGCGGCGTACGTCTCCCGGCGGGCGTCGAGCGCCGCCTGGCGCCACCACGCCCGGGTGACGGTGCACGCCCCCGCGGCGGCCGTGGTCGAACGGATCAACCCGGCGGTCGGCGCCGTCGAGGCGGTCGACGCGGACACCTGCGTCCTGGTCACCGGCGCCGACACGGTGGGGGCCCTCGCCGTCCATCTGGGCCTGCTCGACCTCGACTTCGAGGTCACCGACCCCCCGGAGCTGGTCGAGGAGCTGCGTCGCCTCGCGGACCGCTACGCGCGCGCCACACCACCGGCCGCCGGGACCTCGGCGCCGGGGTCGGATTCCCGTTGAGACGGCGGGGGCGGACGGGGCAGGATGGCGGGGTGCCTGATCTGTTGTGGGATGACGTCGCGGACCTGTTCGACACCGAGGAGTGGGGGGTGCTGCCGAACGGGCGCGTCCCGGACGCGTCGGTGGAGGACCGACTCGACCCCCAGGGCGAACCCGGCCGGCCGATGCTCGGGTTCGACCCCGGACTCGACCGGGTCGTACGTCTGACGCCCGCGGGGCGGGGAGCCGACGCGTGAACACACCGCCCACGCCGCCCGGAGCGGGCCGCGCCGACGGGTCCTCCCTGCGGGTCGGCGCACTCGCGCCGCTGACCCGACCCGGCTGGGTCGAGGCGGGCAGGCACCTGCTCGCCGGGCTGGAACTGGCCGTCGGCGAGGTCAACGCGGCCGGCGGGATCCTCGGCAGACCGCTGGAGCTGTTGGTCCGCGACACCGCGGCCGATCCGGGGCGGGCCGTGACGGCCGTCGACGAACTCGCCGACCTGGGCGTGGCCGCCCTGGTGGGCGAGTACCACAGCGTCGTCGCACGCGCCGCCGCCTCCCGGGCCGACGCCCTCGGCCTGCCGTTCCTGTGCTCGTCGGCCGTGCTCGACGCGCTGACCGACGGGCCGACCGACCGGGTGGCGCGGATCGCCCCGGCCCAGTCCCACGGCTGGCGGATCTATGCGGACTTCCTCCTCGGCGCCGGCCACGAACGCGTCGCCGTGGCGCTCGACCCGAGCGTCTACTGGGCGTCCGGCACCCGGATCCTGCGGGAGCACCTCGCTCCCCGCGGCGGCACCCTCGTCGAGCTGGACATGCGTACGCACACCCCCGGGGCGGTGTGCGACGCGCTCGTCACCCACCGCGCGACGGCGCTCCTGCTCCTGGTCGGCAGCCCGGAACCGGCGGTGCCGCTCGTCAGGTCCGTCCGTGGCGACCGGCGCCTCGCCGAGGTCCTGATCGGGGCTCCGGCGGGACAACCGGAGTTCGCCGAATGGGCGGAGCTGCTGGGCGACGCCGGCGCCGGGGTCCCGTTCCTGCGCTACCTGCCCGAGCGGCCCGGCCCATTGGGCGCCGGGGTCGGGGCGCGCCTGCGCGAACGGCTGGGCGCGGCCCCCTCCTTCGTGGCGTTCGAGGGCCACGACACGATCGTCGTCCTCGCCGAGGTGCTGCGCGCCCACGGCGCGGGCCGTGCGGACATCGCCGGAGCCTGGCCGCACGTCCGGGTCGAAGGCTCCCGGGGACCGATCCGGTTCTCCCGTACACCCGGCACGGGGGTGTGGCAGTGGGCCTGGCCTCCGGTGCGGGTCGTCGACCGGGACCCGGCGGAGCCCGATCGCTTCCGCGTCCTGCACACCGGCTGAGGGGGCGGGGGGCCGCGCCGGTCGAGGGGCCCGGGTGGGCCGGGGCGTCGCTCAGTGCCGGATCAGGCCGCCGACCGGGACGGGGGCGACGTGACCGCTCGCCGGAAGGGTCCGCTCCAGGGCGAGTCCGACGTCGACCAGCGAGGAACGCCGCAGGCCGGCGACGTCGTGCAGCGGGGTCCAGACCGACTCGGCGGTCTCGCCGTTCGGCTCGGGCCGCAGCCGGCCGCCGGTGACGCGGACCCGGTAGAAGACGCCGACGTTCTGGTGCTCGGATCCGCCGGGCACCAGACGCTCGGCCGCCGGGATCACCCGGGAGTCCACGCCGAGCAGCCGTTCGACGACCGACGCGTAGCCGGTTTCCTCGGCGACCTCCCGGACCACCGCGTCGAAGGGGTCCTCGCCGTGTTCGACCCCGCCGCCGGGCAGGGTCCAGGTGGGTTCGCCCTTCGGCGGTACGTGCCGGGCCAGCAGCACCTCGCCGTCCCTGACGCACACGGCGTACGCCGCCAACCGGAAACTCATCCCCGCCCCTTCCGTCCGGCCGCCGCGACGAACGGGATCCGTGCGTCGCCGGGCCTCCTGCCGTTGCCTGCCACCGGTCCATGGTCCCCGATGGCGGCGGACCGCGCGGGCCCCTCGGCCGGCGCGGTCCCTACTGGCCCACCCGGCCGTCGACGCACTCGCGCAGCAGGTCGGCGTGGCCGCAGTGGCGGGCGTACTCCTCGACCCGGTGGACCAGCAGCTCGCGAATCGAGATCCCGTCCCTGCCCACGCGCTCGCCCAGGTCCGGGTGAGCCGCGAGGGCGGCGTCGGTCAGGGCCTGCTCGCGCTCCAGGTCCGCGTACGAGGCGTCCACCACGGCCTGGTCCGCGACGGCGCCGTCGAAGTCGCCGTCGCGCACGCCGTACAGCTTGGGCAGCGGGTCCCCGTCGACGAGCCAGCTCTGCCAGTCGCGTTCCACTTCGGCGAGGTGGCGCACCAGGCCCAGGAGGGACATCGTCGACGGGGGGACGGAGCGGCGGGCCAGTTGTTCGGGGTCCAGGCCCTGGCACTTCATCAGCAGCGTCTTGCGGTAGTTCGTCAGGAAGTCCTGGATCGTGGCGAGTTCGCCCTCGGGGGACTCCTCGCTCTCGCGGGGGTCGTCCGCCGGGTCGGTCCACATGTCGGGGTACACCGTGGCCTGGGTCCATCGTTCGGGTCGGTCGTTCATGATCCGGATCATCGTCGACGGGGGGACTGCTCCGCCACCCCATTCCCGCCCGTCCCTCGACGTGCCGTCAGGGCGAACACGAGCGCCCCCAGGGCCAGGCAGATCCCGGCGAGCCACCACAGCAGGGTGTGGAACGCCGCGTCGTAGGAGCGCGATGCGGTGAGGGTGGTGAGCACGGAGCCGTACAGCGCCACCGCGACGGCCTCGCTGCCGAGCCTCAGGGTGTTGAGGAAGCCCGCGGCCATGCCCGCCTTCGCGGGGTCGACGAGCGCGAGGGCCTGTCCGTCGACCAGCCCCGCGCCCAGCGCCATGCCCGCCCCGGTGACGATCATCGGCAGGGCCACGACGGCCGCGGACACCTCGGGGCCGAAGAGGGTGAGCCCGAGGACGCCGACGACGAGGGCGGCGAGACTCGCGTGGATGACGCCGAGGGCGGGAACGCCCCGGGCCACCAGCTTCGCGGCGAGCAGCGGGAAGACCAGCATCGGGGCGGTCAGCAGCACCATCAGCAGCCCCGCGGCTCCGCTGCCGCGACCGGTCACGGTGGTGAGGTAGCTCGGCAGGTAGGTGAGCATCGTGACGAAGCCGAAGGATCCCGCGACCGGCACCAGGCAGAGCCCCAGGAACCGGCGGTCGCGCAGCAGTCCGAGGTCGAGGAGGGGATGGGCGCGCCGCTTCTCGACGGCGACGAAGACGATCAGCGCGGCGACGGATCCGGCGAACAGGCCGAGCACCCCCGCACTCCCCCAACCCCACTGCGAGCCCTGCACGATGGCGGTGGTCAGGAGCATCATGGCGGCGACGAAGACCGCGGCGCCCGGGACGTCGACGGTCGCGGAGCCCGGCGCGCCGGCGGGCACGGCCCGCGCGACGATCGGCAGGGCGAGCAGGACGACGCCCAGCGCGAGGGCGTGCAGGGCGAACACCCAGCGCCAGCCGACCGTCTGCAGGAGCGCCCCGGACAGGGAGGGCCCGATCGCGATCCCCACGCCCGCGACGGTGCCGAACAGGGCGAAGGCCCTGGCGCGCCGCGGTCCCTCGTACAGCGTGGAGAGGATCGCGACGCCGCAGGAGAAGACCGCGGCTCCGCCGACGCCGGCCAGGGCGCGGGTCGCGTCCAGCAGGAGGACGCCGGGAGCGAGCGCGCCCGCCAGGGAGGCGACGGCGTAGACGGCGACACCGGCCGTGAAGGCCCTGACCCGGCCGACGATGTCGGCTATCGAGCCCCAGACGAGGGTGCAGCAGGCGAAGGCGACGTTGAAGGCGTTCACCACCCACTGCAACGGGGCCTCGCCGGAGCCGGTGTCGGCACCGATGTCGGGCAGCGCGACGGCGGTTCCCGAGATGGACATGGGGACGACGAAGACCGCGAGCAGGATGACGGCGAGGGGCAGCAGCGCCGGCTCGGGCGCCGACGGGGCGCGGCGCGCTGCGCCCGCCCCGGACCCCGAGGTGGGCTCGGTGATGGACTTGGGCGTGGGCATGACGAAAGGACCCCCTGGGAGGCGGAGAGGTTCGAGCAAGATCGAACCTGACTCTGACACGTCCCGGAGGTACGATGCAAGTAGAACCTCCACGCTCCGATCCAAGGAACGAACCCGTGCCCGACGACGAAGGCCACCCCCGGCCCGACGAGATGGACCTGCGCACGGTCCTGCACGCGCTCGCGGACCCGCTGCGCTTCGCGGTGATCGCCCGTTTCCTGGCCGAACCCGAGGACACCGCGCGCACCTGCGCCTACTTCCGGCTGCCGGTGTCCAAGTCGACGACCTCGCACCACTTCAAGGTGATGCGGGAGGCCGGCCTGCTGCGGATGATCGACAACGGCAACAGTCGGACGGCGACCCTGCGCAGGAGGGAGATCGACGCGCGCTTCCCGGGTCTGCTCGACCTGGTGCGCGCCGAGGCACCGCCCGCCGACCGGGACCGGCCGGCGGCGGAGGAGGAGGACTGACGGTCGGACGACGAGCCCCGCGCGGCGCACCGGCCGCCCCGTGTCAGCAGACCGTGCCGTGTCAGCAGACCGTGCCGTGTCAGCAGACCGCGCCGGGGCCGGCGGCGGTCGCCCTGAGGAGGTCGCGCACCAGGTCGAAGTCGATCCGCTCGGGATTCCTGAAGCGCAGGCAGCCCTTGCCCATGTCCTGTCCGGCCAACCGCTCCGCGAAGGCGTCGCGGACGTCGCCGCGCATGAGGTAGAAGGAGACGTACTGCTTCTGACTGGCGAAGGCGATCTCGGCCGCGCCGTCCCGTTCGTAGACCGGCATGCCGTACGCCATCGCCTCGGTGAAGCCGGGCAGTTCCGCGCGGCACAGGTCCCGCAACCTCCCGAGGGCCCGCCGCCGGGGCTCCGGCAGTTCCGCGAGGTATCCGTCCACGTCTTCCGCTTCGCTGCGCGCCACGCCGCGAGCCTACCGAGCCCGCCCCCTCCCCGCCCGCAGGTCCGACCTTCCGGCCGGGCCGTGACGGCCTACGAGCACGGGCCGTGAACGACGGGCCACGAACGACGGACCGCCCGCCCCGCGCCCCGTGAGGGGCGGGGCGGGCGGTCGGCGGTGTCGACGTCCGGAGCGGGCTCCGCGCTCAGGCCTTGGCGGGCGCCACGGCCTCGGCGGACGGCGCGGAGTCCGCGGCCTCGACCGCCTCGGGGGCCTCGCCGGCTCCGGCGGCCTCGGGGGCCTGCGCCTCGGCACCGGAGCGCGGGATGCGGTGCAGCCCCCGGCGGTCGTAGAGGCGGGCGACGGCGAAGCCGAAGACCAGGGCGGCCACCAGGGCGACGCCCATCGAGATCCAGGCGCGGGTCAGTCCCGCGTCGGCCTGGGCGCCGTAGTACAGCAGCGAGCGCAGGCCCTCGGTGATCTGGCGCAGCGGCTCGAACTCGGCGAGGCCGCGGAAGAACCCGGGCAGGGCCTGGAGGGGCACGGTGGCACCGGAGGAGGGGACCGCCATCGCGATGAAGACGATGGTGGCCACCAGCATGCCCGGGGTGCCGAAGGCGGCGAAGAGGGCCAGGCCGCCGATGCCGACGACGGCGATGGTGGCGACCGAGTAGAGCCACAGCAGGCCGAGGTGGGAGGCGTCCATGTCGAGGATGGCGACGGTGGAGACCTCGACCAGGGTGCCCATGACCAGCGACAGTCCGAGCATGAGGGTCATGCCGATGGCCAGGGTGCGGACGCGGCTGGTGTGCTGGACGGGTTCGCGCTTGCGGATGGGGCCGAAGTCGGCGTGCAGGTAGCCGAGCGCGGTGTCGACCTGGGAGTTCACGAGGTTGGCGCCGAGCAGGCCGCAGACGACCAGGACGAGGGCGTAGTAGAAGGCGCTCAGGCCCATGGCGCTGCGGGATCCCACGGGGTGGCCGTCGGCGACGGTCACGGTCACCGGGTCGGCCAGCTTCAGCTGCGCGGCCGCGGGGAGCGGGGTCTGCTGCGCGCCGGCCCGCTGCAGGAGTTCCTGGCCGATCCGCTCCGAGGCGGCGTGGGCGGCCTTCTGGGCGGCCTGGGAGGACATCGAGGAGCCGATGCTGCCGGCGGCCTGGTTGGTCAACACGGTCAGGGTCGGCGGGGTGACCTTGGCCTGGCCGGCGGCCGGCGGGGCGGTGAGGCCGCCGATCGTGGCGGTGAAGTCCTCGGGGATGACGAGGGCGCCGAAGAGCTTGCCCTGGCCGAGGCGCTTGTCGGCCTCCTCGCGGCTCACGATCTGCCAGTCAATGCTCTTGTCGTCCTTGGCGGCGTTGCGCACGCCCTCGACGACCTGGTCGCCGAAGTTGACGTGCCGGCCGCCCGTGTCGGCGCCCCTGTCGCTGTTGACCACGGCCACGGGCAGGTCGCGCAGGTTGCCTCTGGGGTTGACGTTGCCGCCCACGTAGAGCAGGGCGAACATCATCGACACCACTGCGGCTATGAGGCCCGTACCGATCCACAGCTGGGGTCGGCGGAGCACGGAGGGGGGCGTGGGGTGAGGCATCGACTCTCCGGTGCGGCTGCGTTCCAGTAGCTGGATACTGAAGGTATCCAGCTACTGGATAGTGGCAGTATCTTGTGGAGGTGTCCAATCGCCGACGACGGCGGACGTCGACGGACGTCGGACGCGCGACCAGCAGGGAAGCCGCATGAAGATCTCGGAGCTCAGCCGGCGCACCGGCGTACCGGTCGCCAGCATCAAGTACTTCCGCCGGGAGGGCCTGTTGCCGGCCGGGCGCGCGACGGCGGCGACCCTCGCCGAGTACGGGGAGGAGCACGCGGACCGGCTGCGGCTGATCAAGGCGCTGACCACCCTCGGCGGGCTGTCCATCGCCGCCACGCGCGAGGTGCTCGGAGCCGTCGACCAGGCCCGCACCTCCGAGGGCGCGCTCGGGGCGGTCAGCTACTCCCTTCCGGTGCCGGTGACGGCCCAGCCCTCCGACGACCCCGAGGAGGAGGCCGAGGCCGACGCGGCCGCCGGCGCCGAGGTGGCGGACCTGCTCGCCGCCCTGGACTGGCAGGCCCCCGGGACCTCGCCCCACGTGCGGGGGCTCACGACCGCGCTGAGGGAGCTGCGGCGCCTCGACGCGCCCTACGCCCCCGGCGAGCTGGCCGCGTACGCCCGGCTCGCCGAGTCGGTGGCCCGACTGGACCTGGAGCGGGCGGCCGGCCTGGAGGATCCCGTGGCCCTGGCCGAGCGGGCGGTCATCGTGTTCGCGATCTGCGCGCCGGTCTTCGAGCTGCTGCGCCGCCTCGCCCAGGAGGACCAGGTCCGACGCCGCATCGCGGGCGGCGCCCCCGCCTGATCCCGGTCGCGGCGTCCCGGTCGGCCGGTGCGGACGGCCGGTGCGGACGGCCGGTCCGACCGACCGGGGGCCCGGCCCGGCGGCTGCGTACAATGCACGAATGATCTTCATTGTGGTGAAATTCTCCGTCAAGCCCGAATACGTCGACCAGTGGCCCGAGAAGGTCGCCCCCTTCACCGCCGCGACCCGCGCCGAGCCCGGGAACCTGTGGTTCGAGTGGTCCCGCAGCCTGGAGGAGCCGGACACCTACGTACTGGTCGAGGCCTTCCGGGACGACGCCGCCGAGGCGCACGTGACCTCCGAGCACTTCCGCGACGCGCTGGAGACCATGCGGCCCCTGGTCACGCGCACGCCCGAGATCGTCAGCACCACCATCGAGGGCGCGACCGGCTGGAGCCGGATGGGCGAACTGCAGGTCGACTGAGCGCCGACCGGGTGCCGGCCGAGTGGCGGACCGAGTGGTTCTGCCGGGGAGGTCGGCCGGGGTTAGCCTCGAAGGAGCCACGAAGGAGCACGAAGGAGATGGTGCTCATGTGCCGCTGGCTGGCCTACCACGGCTCACCCGTGCTCCTCGACACGCTGCTCTACCGACCGGAACACTCGCTGATCAACCAGAGCCTGCACGCCCGGATGGGGCTGGAGGCCACCAACGGCGACGGCTTCGGCGTCGGCTGGTACAGCGCGGACGGCGACGGCACCCCCGCGGTCTTCCGCGACGTCGGGCCCGCCTGGAACAACCGGAACCTGCGGGAGCTGGCGGCGCACGTGCGTTCTCCCCTGTTCCTGGCGCACGTGCGCGCCTCCACGGGTTCGGCGGTCCAGCAGACCAACTGCCACCCCTTCCGCCACGGCCGGTGGCTGTGGATGCACAACGGGGCCATCGCGGACTTCAACCGGCTCCAGCGTGACCTGTGCGTGGCGGTGGACCCCGCGCTCTTCCCCTCGATGGAGGGGTCGACGGACTCCGAGGTGATGTTCTACCTCGCGGTGACGTTCGGCCTCGACCAGGACGTGCCGGGGGCGGTGGGGCGCATGGTCGGCTTCGTGGAGGAGCTCGGCAAGGTGCACGGGGTGGCCGAACCGCTCCAGATGACGGTCGCCGTCAGCGACGGGGCGCGGCTGTGGGCCTTCCGGTACTCCAGCCAGGGGAAGTCGCGCAGCCTCTTCTACAGCAACAAGGCCGAGACCGTCCGTCAGCTGTATCCGGAACTCGACTACCTGCGCCACGTCTCCGACGACACCCGCATCGTGGTCTCGGAACCCCTGGGGGACCTGCCGGGCGTCTGGAACGAGCTCCCGGAGGCGAGCTACGCCGTCATCCCCTCCGCGCCCGAGTGCGACTACCTGCCGTTCGAGGTGAGCACGCCCTGAGCCGGCGGGGTCCGACCGCCGTCACGAGGTTCCTTTCTTAACGCGACGTAAGATCTGCGGGCCGCGCGTTGTCCGCCGGCGTCGGCGGGCGCATGCTCTGGGCACTCCCCCATCCCCGGGGCCCTCCCCCTCCCCTGCCGGGGACTTCCCTCCGGAGGCGCCATGCCCTCGTCCGCCGCCGTGCCCGCGACACCGGTCCCCGAAGAGGACCGCAAGAGGCGTCGGCTCGCCCTGATCGGCGGGTCGCTCGGCAACCTCGTCGAGTGGTACGACTGGTTCGTCTACGCCAGCTTCGCGATCTACTTCGCCGACTCCTTCTTCCCCGGCGACAATCCGACGACGCAGCTGATGAACACGGCGGGCATCTTCGCCGTCGGCTTCCTCATGCGTCCCGTGGGCGGCTGGATCCTCGGACGGGCCGCCGACCGGCACGGGCGCAAGAGCGCGCTCACGCTCACGGTCACCATGATGTCGGTGGCAGCCCTGCTGATCGCCGTCGCCCCGACGTACGGTCAGGCCGGCTACTTCGGCGCGCTGGTGCTGCTGCTGGCCCGCCTGCTCCAGGGCCTGAGCATCGGCGGCGAGTACGCGGCCAGCGCCACCTACCTCACCGAGGCCTCCGCCCGCGACCGGCGCGGTCTCGGCTCCTCGTTCCAGTACGTGTCCATGACCTGCGGCCAGCTCCTGGGGCTGGGCATCCTCATCACCATGCAACACACGCTCACCACCGCCCAGTTGGAGAGCTGGGGCTGGCGCGTGCCGTTCCTGCTCGGGGCGTTGTTCGCGGTCGTCGTCTTCTGGATCCGCCGACGTCTCCAGGAGACCGACGCCTTCCGCGAGGAGTCCTCGCGGGAGGGCGCCGACGACGACGGCGCGCGCGGCACCCTCAAGGTCCTGTGGCAGCACCGGCGGCAGGCCGGGCTGGTCATGGCGCTGACCCTCGGCGGCACGGTGGCCTACTACACCTACACCACCTACCTCACCAAGTACCTGGTCGGCAGCGCCGGCATGGCCAAGACCACCGCCACCCTGGTCAGCTTCACGGCGCTGGCGGTCTTCGCCGTGCTCCAGCCCTTCGCCGGGATGCTGTCCGACCGGATCGGCCGCCGCCCCCTGCTGATCACGTTCGCGGTGGGGTGCACCGTCGGCACCTACCCGATCATGTCCGCCCTGGGAACGGCCTCCTCGTACTGGTCCGCGCTCGGGCTGTCACTGCTCGCCCTGGTCATCGTCACCGGCTACACCTCGATCAACGCCGCCGTGAAGGCCGAGCTGTTCCCGACCCGGGTGCGGGCCCTCGGGGTGGCGCTGCCCTACGCCGTCGCCAACGCGCTGTTCGGCGGCACGGCCGAGTACGTCGCCCTGTGGTTCAAGAGCGGCGGCCACGAGAAGCTGTTCTTCTGGTACGTGTCGGGGTGCGCGCTCGTCTCCCTCGTGACCTACGTGCTGATGCCCGACACCCGTGCCGTCGCCCTCAGCCGCGCGGAGGCGGAGGCCGACGAGAAGGGCGCCGGGCACGACCCGCGGGAGCCGGCGAGCGCCGTGGAGGCGGCCCGCTGACCTCCGTCCCACCGCCGGTGCGGCCGTTCCCGTAGGCTGCCGCACCGGAACACCGGGCGAGGACCGGTACGGGGACGGGGACGAGGGGGACGGGCCGTGCACGCGCTTCTCGTCGAGGACGACGACCGCATGGCCCAGGCCCTGGGCACCGCCCTCGCCCAACGGGGCCACACCGTGCGCCGCGTCGACCGCGCCCTGGACGCCCTGCTGCACCTGCGCGAGGCCCAGTTCGTCCTGCTGGACCTCGGACTGCCCGACCTGGACGGGCTCGAACTGCTGCGCCGGCTGCGGACCGTCTGCGACGCGCCGCTGATCGTGGTGACCGCGCGGTGCGAGGAGCGCGACATCGTGCAGGGCCTGCGGGCGGGAGCCGACGACTACGTCGTGAAGCCGTTCCGGATGGCCGAGTTGATGGCCCGCATCGACACCGTGCGCCGCCGCACCGCCCGCCGCACCGACCCCGCGGGCGGCGCGGTGGGCGGCCCGGACGCGGCGGGCTCCGGGCCGGGCGGGGCCCGTACCGTGTGCAGCGGGGACGTCGAGGTGGATCCGGCGGGCCGTACCGTCACCGTGGCCGGACGCGAGGTCGCCCTGACGCGGCGGGAGTTCGACGTGCTGGCGTTCCTGGCCGTACGGCCGGACGAGGCGCGCTCCCGCGAGGAGATCCTGGACCGGATCTGGGGCGACGCCTTCCTCGGCAGCTCCCGCTCCCTGGACGTCCACGTGGCGGGCATCCGCGCCAAGACGGGCCGGCCCGACCTGGTGCGGACGGTGCGCGGCTTCGGATACCGCCTCGGCCTCGCGCGGCCCCCGGCCGAGGACGCGGAGCGCGGGGCGCGGTGAGGCGCAGGCTCCTCGCCGTGCTGCTCGTCCTCACGGGGACGGCCACGCTGCTGCTGTGCGTACCGCTGGCCGAGTCCTACGCGCGCGGGCGGACCGAGCACCTGCTGTTGCAACGGCGTTCGGAGGCGGTGCGGTTCGCGGACCTCGCCGAGCGGATGCGCACCGGGGCCGATCGCTCCGAGCTGTCCCGCGAGATCGACCGGTACGCGCAGTTGTACGGGGCCGAGGTGGTCGTCGTCGACACGGCGGGCGCGCCGCTGGCGCGGGCGGGCGGCGCCGGCCGTGACGGCAGCGGCGACGGCCCGGCGGGCGGGGCGACGGGCGGGGCGGCGCCGTCGGACGCGGTGGCCGAGGCCTTGGACCGCGCCCTCACCGGGCGCTCCACCGACCGGCTGCCGACGATCCGGCCCTGGGGGCCGCGCGAGGTCGTGCTGGCCGAACCGGTGGGCCGGGACGAGCGGGTGAGCGGGGCGGTGCTGTTGACCCTGCCCACCGCCACCGCCCGCGGGGACGTGGCCCTGCGCTGGGGCCTGCTCTGCGCGGGGGCGTTCGCCGCCTTCGCGGCCGCCGCCCTGGTGGCCGTGGGGATCGCCCGCTGGCTGCTGCGCCCCGTGCTCGAACTCGACCGGGCCGTGGAGGAGCTGGCCGCCGGAAGCTTCGGGGCGGCGCGCACGGACGCCGACACGGGGCCGCCCGAACTCCGGCGACTTCGACGCCACTTCGACGGCATGGCGCGGGCCGTCGCCGAATCCATCGGGCGCCAGCGCGACTTCGTCGCCGACGCCTCCCACCAGTTGCGCAACCCGTTGGCCACGCTGGTGCTGCGGATGGAGAACGTCGAACCGTACGTCGCCCCGGGGCCGGGCCGCGGCGAGCACGCCCGCGCCCTGGAGGAGGCGGAGCGCCTGGAGGAGCTGCTGGACGGACTGTTGGCCCTCGCCCGGGTGGAATCGGCCACGGCGGAGCTGCGGGAACAGGACGTCGTACGGGCGGTACGGGAACGGGTGGCGGCCTGGGAGCCGGTGTTCCACGCCGCCGGACTGGAACTGGCGGTCGGTCCGGTCGCGCAGGAACCGGTGGTGCGGGCGCTGCCCGATGCCGTGGGCCGGGTCCTGGACGCCCTCCTCGACAACGCCGTGAAGTTCGTGCCGCCCGGCGGGCGGGTGGAGGTGTGCGTCGCGCGGGCCGCGTCCGGGGAGGCGGTCGTCCGGGTCCGGGACGACGGGCCGGGCGTGACACCGGAGCAACTGCCCCTGCTGACGCGGCGTTTCGCCAGGGCGCCGGAACACCAGAACGTACGGGGCACCGGCCTGGGGCTGGCCATCGCCGAGGAGATCGCCCGGATCGGCGGCGGCGCCCTGAGGGCGGGAGCCGTCGAACCGCACGGGCTGTCCGTCGAACTGCGTCTGCCGCCCGCGTGAGGGCGGCCGGGCGCCGTCGGCCGACGGGGCGGGGCGGCAGCGGCGGCGGCGGCGGCTCAGTCGTACACGGAGCGGTAGTGGGCGACCGCGCCCGGGTGCAGGGGCACCCGCCCGGTCGAGATGGCGAACCGGGGCTCCAGCCGGGCCCCGGCCGTCACCTCGCCCATCAGCTCGCGCCACCGGTCGAACACCACGCGCAGCAGCTCCCCGACGGCACCGTCCGGTACGTCGCGTCGGGCCAGGAGGTAGTTGCCGACCCCGACGGTGCCCACCGGTTCCGTCAGTCCGTACACCCCGGCGGGCAGGGTGACCGCGCTGTAGACGGGCCCGTGGCGCTCCCGCAGCGGGCCGACGCGGTCGTCCAACGAAAGGAACCTCAGGGGGCGTTCGCGGGCCAGTGCGGCGAGGGCCGGGGTGGGTACGCCACCGGCCCAGAACAGCGCGTCGACGGAGCCCTCGCGCAGGGCGGTGACGGATTCGGCCAGTCCCAGGGCCCGCTCCCGGGGGGCCTCGGCGCCGCCGGCCCGCCCGGGGTCGCGCAGGATCCGGCCGGCGACCACCTGGACTCCGGATCCCGCCGCGCCGGCGGCCACCGGACGGCCGGCGAGGGCGCCGACGTCGTGCACCGGGCCGTCGGCCGGGACGAGGAGGTGGGTGTAGTTCACGTAGACGCGGGCCAGCGCCGTCAGGGTGGTGAGGGGCGCCGTGAACGGCTCCCGTCCCAGGGCCGCGTCCTCGGCCACGTCGGCCATGGCCAGGGCCAGTTCGACGGAGCCCTCGCGCAGCAGGCGCAGGTTGTCCACACTGGCGGCGGTGGTGACGGGCTCCAGCCGCACCCCCCGCCCGGAGGCGGTGACGGCCCGGGCCAGGGCCTTCCCGAAGGCGTTGTACGGGCCGCCCTCCGGCCCGGTGGCCAGCCGCAACGGCGGCCCGGGAGCGGGGCCGTCGGAGCATCCGGACAGTGCCCCGGCGAGGGCGGCGAGCCCGATGCCCAGGGCCGCGCGACGGCCCGTCCCCGTACGGTTCACGGCGACACCCCGGTGTGGGACGCGGCCCGGGCGTCCGGCGGCGTCAGAGGGAGACCTCGGCCGCGCTCAGGCCGGCCTCGTCGCCCCAGACGAAGGTGAGGTTCCCGGCCTCGGCGAGGTGCCGCAGGCGGATCCTGACGGTGTCCACGGCCAGGGCGAGGGCCTGGAGGCCGTCGACCCCGTGGATCTCCGAGACGGAGGATCCGTCCAGCCCCTCGACGCGGCAGGGGCACACCCAGTCGCCGCCCGGGGTCGGATCGGGGCGGGGCGTACCGACCTGGAGCGAGACGGGGAACGACGATCCGTCGGGCGCGGTGGCGCGCAGATCGCGCCGGGCGACGATCTCGCCGATGTCCTGGGCTTCGGGCATGGGTTCTCGCTCCTGTGGTGCGTCTGCCGCGTTCACTGACTCCTCGCCACTCTAGGGGGCGCGAGGACGAAGCCCACGTGGCCGCTCCTGCCGGGCGGAGCTCTGCCCCGTTCATCGGCGCGCGGGGCCGGCGACATGAGGCCGGGCCCTGATCGGGCGTCCGGGACCGGGCGGGTCCGCGCGGGCGATACTGCTCGTGGTGGTCGCCCCGCGCCCGGGCCGGTGGCGACGCCCCGTTGTCGATGCCTGCGAGGGGAGCCGTTCATGAGTACGGCGAAGGACCTGTTCATCATCGCCATGGATCCGCGGAGTCAGGATCGCGTGGGGCAGGGCGATCTGTCGCTCGCGCTCGCGGGAGCCGAGCTGATCGACCTCATCGGGGCGCGGGCCGTCACCGTGGACGGCGACCGCATCGTGCCGGGCGAGCCGCCGGCGGAGGCGCCGGCCGACGCGTCGGTCCCGGACGACGCCCTCCTCGGGGAGGCGGCTTCGGCGCTGGTCCGCGAGAAGCCGTTCGAGCGGATCGAGGACTGGTTGTGGCGCCGGGGCCGCGACCTGTCCGCCGCGTACCGGAAGGCGTCGGAGGCGGAGGGGCAGCTGCGCCGCAGGCGCGGCGGCCGGCTGCCCTTCGGCCCCGAGCAACTCGAGGTGGTGGACACGCCCGCCCGCCGCCGGGCCGAGGACCGCAAGGACCGGGGCGAGCCCGTCCTCGCCGAACTCGCCTCCGCCGTGGGCGTCGACGGCGCCCGGTCCGCGAGCGAGGAGGGTGGCGGTGCGGAGCCGGGTGCGGGCGCGGACCTCGGCGGCGAGGCGGTGACGACCGTGCTGGCCGTCGTCCACGACGCCGTGATGGAGCTGGAGGCGGTGCGCCGGCGGCGCAACATCGAGAACACGGCGTTCGCCAACATCTGGCGCGTTCCCTGAGCCGTCACGGGAGCCCGCGGCGTGTCCGCGGGCCGTCGGCGGGGGCGGGCGGCGGGCCGCTGTCTACCGTGACGTCATGAACCCACGTACAGCGCCCGCGACGGGCGGCCGGGAGGGCTACGGGATCAGGTGCGGGCGGCGGGCCGAGTCGGCCGCGATCTCCGCGCTCCTGGCCCGGGCCTTCGCGGACGATCCGGTCATGGGGTGGATGTTTCCCGAGCCGTCCGACCGCGAGCGCCGCATCGCCCGCTTCTTCGCGTTGCTCCAGCGCCAACAGCGGCCCCGGACCGGCGGGGTCCGGGTGGCCGCCACCGGCGGGGGTCGGCTGCTGGGGGCCGCGTTGTGGTCGGGGCCCGGCCGGTGGGCGCCGGCCGCGGTGCGGGAGCTGGCGACGCTGCCGCGCTACGCGTACGTGTTCGGCGTGGCCGGCCTGCGCCGGGCCGCCGACGTGGAGAACCACCTCCACGACGCCCACCCGACGGAGCCGCACTGGTACCTGCCGACCCTGGGGACCGAGCCCTCCGACCGGGGGACGGGCGTCGGCTCCGCCCTGCTGCGGGAGCAACTGGCCCACTGCGACCGGCTCGGCGAGACCGCCTACCTGGAGTCCAGCAAGCCGTCCAACGTCCCCTTCTACGAGCGGTTCGGCTTCCGCGTGAGTGGCGAGATCCGGCTCCCCGACGGCGGACCGCCCCTGTGGCCCATGTGGCGCGAGCCCGGACCCTGATCGGTCCGGCCCGGTCGGACTCAGATGATGTGGATGCGCTCCAGGGTGCCCGCGGTGTCACGGATCATCAGGTCGTGTCCCTTGGCGCGCTCCTGCTCGATGAACCCGAGCAGGAGCACGGCCCGGTTGATGACGTCGGACTTGCTGACGCCACTGGCCGCGACGAGTTCGGACACCACCGTCACGGCCGGCGGGCACAGGGTCACGGAGTAGCGCTCCGTATCGGGGTGGGGAGGCAGTTGGTCCACGGGGGTTTCCTTTCCTCTGACTCGTCGGCGAGGCTTCGCCGACGCAACACCGGCGCATCACAGACTCATCACTGACGCATCGCTTTCGCACCACAATCGCACGTCGGTGGTGCGAAAGCGATGCGTTTTCATGCGCCGGTCCCCGCACCGTCCGGTGGGTGGCCGGAGCCCGCCGTCGTGTCAGTGGGTGCGCCTAGCGTGGCGGCATGATCTGGACCACCGCCTCTCAGGACATCCTCCCGACCGTGCCGCCGGTACGGCGGATCGACGCCGCGCCGGACGGGCTCGCCGAGACCGTCGCGGCCACGGCGGACCACCTCGACTCCTGGACGCCCACCGTGGCGGAGTTCGAGCGCGTCCTCGACGGGCTCGTACGGCAGGCGCACCGTGACCGCGTCGCCCTCGTCGTCGCCCTCTGGGAGGCCGTGGGGCACCGCTACGCCGAGGAGGAGACGGAGGCGCACCGGCTCTCCGGGGTGGACGTCGTGGTGGCCACGCTGCTGTCGCGGGTGCCGGGGTACAGCCTGCGGCCCGACCGCGTCCGTCGGTCGAAGGGGCACGAGGAGTGCGCGCAGGGCGGGCTGGAGCTGGTCCTCGCGGCCCGGATGCGCGAGATCGGGTACGCGCTGCTGTGCGGGCACCTCCTGCCGTTCCCGCTGGCGACGCCGACCTGGGACACGGGCGCCCTGGACGCGGCCGAGCTGGTCGAACGGCTCGCGGAGTACCGGCGCCATGGCGCCCGACCGGGGCCCGTCGACTTCGGGCAGGCCCTGCTGCGGGTGCGCCGCCCCGATCCGGCGGCGGCGCGGGCCGCCGCGCGGCTGGGGACCGACGAGGGCGACCGGCTCGCCGCCTGGCTCGGCCCCGACGGCGGGCCGGGCGTCCCCGTACGCCGCGTCGTCGCACCCGATCCGGGGGCGCACCGGGCGTGGACGCGGGCGGGGACGACCGTGCCGCAGGTCGTCCTCGCCAGTGGTCGCCGCCCCCTCCTGCCGGCGGAGTTCCCGGAGGCCTTCCACTGGCTCGACCGGCCGCACGAGGGTTTCACCCGCTGCTACCACTGGCACGCCGGGCACGCGATACGGGCGGCGGTGCTGCCCGAGGACCGGGACACCCAGGCCGGATGGCTGCTCCCCGGCGTCACGCTGGCCGCGACGGCCGGGGACCACGGGGGCTCCTGGATGCTGCCGCACCTCGCCCGCCTCGGCGGGCCCGCCGGGCCGGGGCTGCACGCCGCCGTGGCCGCGGGGCTGGGCGGCAGGTACCCGGACGACCGCGCCCCGGCCGTGGAGGCCCTGCTGGTGCTCGCCGCCCGGGGCGAGCTCGACGTCGTGCTCCTCGGCCGCGAACTGGCCGCGATGGTGGCCCTGGGGACCGTCAAGCCCAACCGCCTCGCGGAAGCGGCCCGTTCGGCGGCGGCCGCGGGGGCGTACGCCACCGTGTGGGCGGTCCTCGCCGAGGTGCTGCCGGCGGTGCTGCCCTCGGTGCGGGGTGCGGGCGAGGTCCTGGCCGTGGCCGCCGACTGCGCGGAGCGCAGCGGAGCCAGGGGACCCGTACCGGCCGCGCTGGCCACCGCGGCGGCCCGCTCCGGCTCCTCCAGGACGGTCACCGAGGCCCGCCGCCTGCGGGCAGCGCTCACGCAGCCGCGCCCGTAGGCCGTGTCCGCCCCCGTAGGCCGTGTCCGCCCCCGCCGGCCGTGTCCGCGCCCGCCGGCGGGACGGGCCCGTCTCCGCGCGCGACCCCGGACGGGGACATCTAGGCTCGAAGGGCGACCGCGCACCGTCAGGGGGGACCGTAACGGTGGGGAAGCGGAGGACTGCGTCATGACCGAGGCGAGCGAAGCGGACCGGGCCGACCACGCCCTGAAGGCCAAACACCGGGCGATGTGGGCCCTGGGCGACTATCCGTCCGTGGCCTCGAACGTCGTCGCGGAACTGGGCGACGTACTGGTGCGGGAGTGCAACGTCCGGCGCGGGGACCGGGTCCTCGACGTCGCGGCCGGCTCCGGGAACGCGGCCATCCCCGCCGCCGCCCTGGGCGCCGACGTCATCGCCTCCGACCTCACCCCCGAGCTGATGGAGGTCGGACGGCGGCTCGCCGAGGAGCGCGGCGCGCGGCTGGAGTGGCGCGAGGCGGACGCCGAGTCGCTGCCTTTCGAGGACGGTGAGTTCGACACGGTGATGTCCTGCGTCGGCGTCATGTTCGCCCCCCACCACCAGCCCGCCGCCGACGAGCTGGTGCGGGTCTGCCGCCCGGGCGGGACCATCGGGCTGATCAACTGGACCCCCGAGGGATTCATCGGGCAGATGTTCAAGACGATGCGCCCCTACGCTCCCCCGCCGCCGCCCGGGGCCCAGCCCCCGCCGCTGTGGGGCGACCCGGAGCACGTGCACACCCTGCTCGGCGACCGGGTCACCGACGTCGACGCCGACCGGCGGATGCTGCGCGTCGACCGGTTCGAGCGCCCCGAGGAGTTCCGCGAGTACTTCAAGGAGTGCTACGGGCCGACCATCGCGACGTACCGCGCCATCGCCGAGGACCCCGAGCGGGTGGCCGAACTGGACGGGGCCCTCGCGGACCTGGCCGCCCGACACCTCGACGGCGGGGCCATGGAGTGGGAGTACCTGCTGGTCACCGCGCACCGGACCGCCGCCTAGCGCGAGCGCGCACCCGCACACGCACGCCTACGGCCCCGCCCGCGCCCCGGGCAGGGCCGTACGGGCGGTTCGGGGGCCGCCCGTACGGCGGGGATCGGCCGCGGACGCCCGCGACGGTGTGACGCTGGCCCGAACGTGTGCTGCGGTCGGGAGGAAGCGCTGTGCGGATGGGGATGCGCCGGGGACGTCGTGGGTCGTGGGCGTGGTCGGCCGCGCTGGTCGCGGCGGCCCTCGCCGTCGGGGCGGGGGCGGCCTCGGGCGACCCCCGGCCGGGCGGCGACGAGGGCCCCGGCGAGGCCCACCGGCGCGGCGTGGTCCGGGGCGCGGACGGGCCGCTCGCGGACGCCGAGGTCACCGTGTACGAGGCGGGCACCCGCTTCGGCGAGCGTCCGCGCCGGCTCGGCACGGGCCGCACCGACGGCAGGGGCCGCTTCGACGTGGCGTACGCGCCGCCCCGCTCGCCGGGCGCGGTGCTGTACCTGACGGCGGACGCCCGCCCGACGCGGGGGCGGGCCGACGCCCGCGTCCCGGAGCCGCTGCCCGTGCGGTTCGCGGCGATGCTGACCGGTGCGCCGCGCGGCGCGGAGCGGGCGGTGACCGTCACGGAGCGGACGACGGTGGCGGCCGGGTTCGCCCTGGCCCAGTTCACGCGGGAGGGCGGCTTCGCCGGCCCGTGGCCCGGCCCCCGCAACGCCGCCTCCGTGGCGCACAACCTGGCGGACGTCACCACCGGCGGGATCTCCCCCTTCCTCGCGGCCCCGCCCAACGGCGCGCTGACGTCGACCCTGCGCACGTTCAACTCGCTGGCCGACGCGGTCGCCGCGTGCACGACGACGCGGCGCGGCTGTACGGAGTTGTTCGACGCGGCCCGCGTCCCGGGCGGCGAGCGGCCCCGCGACACCCTCCAGGCGGTGGCGGACATCGCCCGCGCGCCGGGAACGCGGCCCGAGCGGGTCTTCGCCCTGGCGCGCCGCCACCCGGCGTACGGGCCCGCGCTGGACCGGGCCCCGGCGGCGTGGACGCTCGCCCTGCGCTACGAGGGCAACGGCAGGGAACTGGACGGGCCCGGGAACATCGCCTTCGACCGCGCCGGGGACGCCTGGGTCGTCAACAACTACACCTACGGCGCGGACCCCCGCGATCCGGTGTGCGGCGGCAGGCAGCTCCTGCGCCTGCGCCCCGACGGCCGGGACGCCGCCGGCGCCCCCTATTCCGGCGGAGGCCTCTACGGCGCCGGCTACGGGGTGGCCTTCGACCCCACCGGCGACCTGTGGGCGACGAACTTCGGCTTCCAGGGACAGGGGTGCCCGCTGGACCCGGACCCGCTGTTCCGCAGCGTCTCGCGGTTCGACGCGCGGGGCCGGGCCCTGTCCCCTCCGCAGGGCCTGCGCCGGGGCGACTTCGTACAGCCGCAGGGGGCGCTGTCCGGACGGGACGGCACGCTGTGGGTGGCGAACTGCGGGAGCCGCAGCGTCACGCGGGTTCCCGTCGGGCACCCGGAGCGGGCCCGGAACCTGCCGGTCGGCGGCGGCGCGCTGGTGAAGCCGTTCGGGGTGTCGCTGGACGGACGGGGCCGGGCGTGGGTGACGGGCAACGGCAGCGACAGCGTGGCCGTGTTCGCCCCGGACGGGACGCTGGAGCGGACGGTGACCGGCGGCGGGCTCAGGCGCCCGCTCGGGATCGCCTCGGACAGCCGGGGCAACCAGTGGGTGTCGAACAGCGGGGCCGTGCCGGTGCCCTGTGAGGACGGGACCTCACAGCAGTTGGCGGACGCCGTGGGCCCGGCGGGCGGCCCGCCGGCGGACGGAGCCTCGGTGACGCTGATCGAACCGGACGGGCCGCCGGCGCCGCGCGCGTTCACCGCCGGGAGCCTGACGCTGCCGTGGGGGATCGCCGTGGACGGCTCCGACACGGTGTGGGTGGCCGACTTCTCCGGGCAGCGCGTGACGCGACTGTGCGGGGTGCGGACCGAGGCCTGCCCGCCGGGGCACCGGACGGGGCAGCCGATCTCCCCCGCCGACGCCGGCTACGGGTTCGACGGGCTGGTGCGCAACACCGCCGTGCAGGTCGACCCGTCGGGCAACGTGTGGCTGACCAACAACTGGGAGCTGGTCCCGATCCAGACCAATCCCGGCGGGCGTCAGTTGGTCGTGTTCGTCGGTCTGGCCACGCCGGTCCGCACCCCGCTCATCGGGCTGCCGCGAGGGCTCTGAGACCCGCCGCGGCCCGCAGTACCGCGGGCCGGCGGCTCAGCGATCCGGGGTGTGCGTCGGCAGGTGGAAGCCCACCTCCGCCCCTCCGTCCGGGACGGCGCGGGCGAAGACCGTCCCCCCGTCGGCGGTGACCAGGTCGTGGACGATCGCGAGGCCGAGGCCGGATCCGGCCGTGCCCTGCGTGCCGGCGCCGCGGTGGAAGCGGTCGAAGACGGCCCGTTCCTCGCCCGGGGGGATCCCGGGCCCGTGGTCGCGCACCGACAGCCGTCCGTCCGCGACGTGGACGGTGACGGGCGTACCGGCCGGGCTGAACTTGGCCGCGTTGCTCAACAGGTTGTCCACGCAGCGTTGCAGCGCCCGCGAGCGGGCCCGGACGAGGACCGGGCCGTCGGCGCCGGTCACGGTGACGGTGCGGCCGGTGCGCTGTCGCCACCGTCGGGCGGCGTCCTCGGCCGCGCCGGTCAGGTCGACCGTCCCGGGCTCCTCCCCCGTGTAGCGGTCGGTGGCCAGTTCGACCAGTTCCCGTACGAGGTCGTCGAGGGCGACGGTCTCGGTGACGAGGGTGGCGAGGATCTGCTCCTCGTCCTCGGGGCCGAGCCGTCCCCGGGCCCGTTGCAGGAGTTCGGCGCTGCCGCGCACCGAGGTGAGCGGGGTGCGCAGTTCGTGCCCGGCGTCCTGGACGAGCCGCTGCTGCTGGGCGCGGGAGCGGCGCAGCGCCCGCAGCATGGCGTCGAAGCTGTCGGTGAGTTGGCCGATCTCGTCGCCTCCGGCGGGCGGCAGCGGGGTGGAGAGGTCCTGGGTGGTGGTGATGGTGCGGGTGGCCCGTACGAGCCGGCCCACGGGGCGCAGGATCCGGCCGAGGGCGAGCCGGCTCAGGAGCGCCGCGACGCCGATGGCGGCGGCGGTGGTCCAGGTGATCCGCCACAGGAACACCTCTTCGAGGCGGACGGCTCCCTCGTAGCTCTGCGCGACCATCACGGCGCCACCGGCGGGCAGCGGTCGGGTGAGGACGCCGTACTCGGCGCCGTCGACGACGACGTCCTCCCGGCTGCTCCCGGAGCCGGTCCGGGCCACCTCCAGGGCGGCCGGGGCCACGGGCAGCGGGGCGGCCGGGCTCGCGGTCGGTGGTCCGACCCGCTCCGCGCTGCCGTCGGGGCGCACGATCTGCTCCGTGGTGTCGGGTCGGACGGGCGGGACGCGCCCCGCGTCGAGGAGGGCGACGACGGTGTCGGCGCGGTCCACCAGGCCGCGTTCCAGCTCGTCGGCGACCACCTCGCTGACGTTGCGGAACGACAGGAAGGCGGAGAGGGCGATGGCGAACGCGGCGGCCGCCACGACCACGCACATGATCTTCGTACGGAGCATCAGGCCGGCCGGATCGTGAAGCCGACGTTGCGCACGGTGTGGATGAGCCTCGGTGAGCCGCACTCCTCCGTCTTGCGCCTCAGGTAGCCGATGTACACGTCGAGGGAGCGGGAGGTGGTGTCGAAGTCGAATCCCCATATCCTTTCGTAGATCCGGGTGCGGGTCAGGACCACCCCCGGGTGGCCCAACAGGAGTTCCAGCACGTCGAACTCGGTCTTCGTCAGGTCCAGCGGCCGCGCCCCGCGCCGGACCTCGCGGGTGGCCCGGTCCAGCGTCAGGTCCGCCACCGTGAGGAGTTCGTCGGCGCCGGCGGCGGCCGGGGCCTCGGAGCGGCGCAGCAAGGCGCGGATGCGGGCGAGGAGTTCCTCGGTGGCGAACGGCTTGGCCAGGTAGTCGTCGGCCCCCGCGTCCAGACCGGCCACGCGGTCGCCGATCTGGTCACGGGCCGTGAGGACCAGCAGCGGGAGCCGCTCCCCGCGCCGGCGCAGGGTCCGGCACAGGGCCAGGCCGTCCATGCCCGGCATGACCACGTCGACCAGGGCCAGGTCCGGTTCCTCGTGGTCGAGCAGGGCCAGCGCCGCGAGCCCGTCGGGGGCCTGGAGGACGCGGTAGCCCTCGAAGCGCAGGAGTTGGTCGAGGGTGCTGCGTACGCCGGGGTCGTCCTCGACGACCAGGACCGTGCGGCGGGGCGTGATCACGTCTGTCATGTGATCATCCTGGCGCGTGTGCGGCCCGGACCCCGACCGGCACCCGTCCGATCGTCGGATCGGCACGGGGCGGGCGGGGTCGGGGGCGGCCGGGTCGGGCCGGCGGATCAGGAGGGCCGGTCGGGCGGCCGGGTCAGGGGCGGACCGGCTTCACCGCGATCGGCGGGAGGGCGCCGAGGCACGAGGTGTCGCCGGTGCGGCCGGTGCGGATGAAGCGGGTGGACACGCCGGTCACGCAGCCGCTCGGTTCCAGCTCCGGCACGTGCCCCACGTTCGCGGCGGACAGGAACCGGCTGTCGCGGAACTGCCGGGCCGCCGCGCGGCCGTTGGCGTCGGGGGTGTTGGCGTCGAGGTCGCCGGAGAGCACGAGGACGGGCACGTCGGGCAGTCGGGGGTGCGTGGGCTGCGGTCGCTCGGTGCTCTCCCGGGGCCAGCCGAGGCACACGTCGCCGCCGTCGGTCGGTCCCTCCAGGTAGCCGCGCGCGCCGAACGCGCCGAACGCGCCGGGTCGGGCGGCGTCGAGGGCGGCGCGGTACTGCCGCCGGCGCTCGGCCGGGGAGGCGTCGACCGACCAGGCCTTGCGGTAGTCGTTGCAGACGACGGCCACGTACGGGGCCTGGTCCTCGGCGGAGGCTCCGGCGTAGTCCTCGCGGACCAGCCGCAGCAGCGGGCCCGTGTCCCCGTGCGCGAAGCGGTTCAGGGCGTGCGGGAGGTCACCGAGGAGCCCGGCGGCGGTCGGGTCCGCGCCGACGCCCCGACTGGCGGCCTCGTAGGCGAGGTTGGCGAGCTTGCCCTCGGTGAGGAGCAGGCGGCGCGGGGCCGCGCCGGCCTCGCCGGGCACCTCCACGTCGAGGGGCCGGGCCCGCAGGCGGGAGGCCGCGGTGGCGAGGTCGCGGACGGCGCGGTCGCCGTCGCAGGCGGGTCGCCCGTCGCCGGGCGCGGGGACCGCGCGCCCGCAGACGCGGTGCAGGGCCAGGGAGACGGCCTGCGCGCCGGGGCGGCCCAGCGGGTCGAAGGCCAGCGGGTAGGCCCCCGACAGGACGATCGAGCGGACCCGCTCGGGGTGGCGGCTCGCGTAGACCGGCATGAGGTAGGTGCCGTACGAGAGCCCGTAGAGCGTGAGCTTCGGGACGCCGAGGCGCGCCCGGACGGCGTCGATGTCGTCGGCCGTGGCCGCCGAGGTGTACGCCCGCGCCCGGGGGCCGAGTTCGCGGGCGCAGCGGGCCACCGCGTCGCGCTGCTGTTCGCGGGTCCCGAAGCGGTACTCGGCGTCGGTGAGCCCGCAGGGCATCCGCTGCGAGCGGCCGGTGCCCCGGGGGTCGACGAGCAGCAGGTCGTGGTCGTCGAGCAGGTCGTTCAGGGCGCCGGTGAAGTGCTCGGCGCGGTCGACGGCCACCTCGCCGGGGCCGCCCGGGTTGACGGCGACGGTGCCCTTGGCCGGTCCGGCGGCGCGGTGGCGTACGACCGCGTAGGCCACCTCGATGGTGCCGAGGTCGGGTCGGTCGGCCACCATCGGTCGCCTCACGGTGGAGCAGTCCACGCGGTGACCCTCCACCGGCGGGCACCACGCGGGCCGGCCCTCGACCCCGGACGCCGGGCGCGCGGAGATTCCCGGGAGGCCGTCCTCGGGGGCGGCGGCCCGTGCGACCGCCGTCGTCGAAGCCGTGACGAGGGGTCTGGCGGGGGTCGCCGAGGCCGTCGCGGCCGGCAGGGCCGAGGCCAGCAGCGCGACCACCCCCACAGCCATCGCCGCCCGTCGGATCCCGTTCACCTGTGCCATGCCCGCTCCTCGCCCCTCGTCGTGTGGTGCGCGTGTCGACTCCCGTGTCGTCGACCGCGAACACCACGGTGCGGGGCGTGCCGCACGGCCGCGCAAGAGCGACGGCAAAACCGTGTAAGAAGTGCGGTGGGCGTACGTCCCGGCTCAGCGGTCGGCGCCGGCGGCCCGGCGGCGGGTCGCGTCGAGGCTGCCCAGCAGGGTGAGGGCGTGGGCGCTGCGGCCACCGGGTTCGGCGTGGTAGATCACGAGCTGTTGGCCCGGGGCGCCGCGTACGTCGAAGGTCTGGTAGGTCAGCGACAGGCGGCCCACCTCGGGATGGTGGATCTCCTTGTCGGCGCCCGTCTTGGCCCGGACGATCTGCGCGTCCCAGAGGGCGGCGAACTCCGGGCACGACTCCCGCAGGGCCGCCACGAGTTCCCGCAGCCGCGGGTAGTGCGGGTCGAGGCCGGTGGCCTGGCGCAGGGCGGCCGCGGTGGCTTCGGCCGCCCGCTGCCACGGGGTGTGGAAGGTGCGGGCGGCGGGGTCGAGGAAGGTCATGCGGGCGAGGTTGTCCGCCCTCTCGAACGGTGAGAACAGCGCCCTGGCCAGGGGGTTGAGGGCCAGGAGGTCCAGGGCGGGCCCCAGGACGAAGGCCGGTGTGGTCGCGTAGCCGTCGAGGAGTCGGCGCAGCGCGGCGTCGGTCGTCTCGCGCGGTCCGGGCCGGGGGCCGGCGGGTACGGCGTGGGCCAGGCGGTAGAGGTGGTCGCGGGCGTCGTCGTCCATGCGCAGCGCGCCGCACAGGGCCTCGACGACCTGGGGGGAGGGGTTGCGTTCGCGTCCCTGTTCCAGGCGGGCGTAGTAGTCGGTGTTCACTCCGGCCAGGACGGCGACCTCCTCCCTGCGCAGGCCCGGCACGCGGCGGCGTCCCCAGGAGGGCAGTCCGGCCGGGCCGGGTCGCAGGCGGGCGCGGTGGGCGCGCAGGAAGTCGCCGAGTTCGTTGCTGGTCACCGACCCAGGCTAGGGCGGGGGGCGCGGCGCCGCCTGGGTGCGTCATGCCCCGGCAACACCCGTCCTGGTCGCGGTCCGCGGGGACGGCGAGGCTTCCCGGCGTGACGGTCGCCCCGCCCCGGGGCGGCCGGTCCGCCACCGAGGGGATGAGGAACATGACGCACGACACCACCGACACGGCGCACGACACCGTCAAGACGATCGCGATCACCGGCGCGAGCAGCGGCATCGGGGAGGCGACGGCGCTGCGGCTGGCCGCGGACGGGCACCGGGTCCTGCTCGGCGCCCGCCGCGAGGACCGCCTGGAGCGGCTGGCGGCGCGGATCGGCGCGGCGGGCGGCACGGCCGTCTTCCAGCGCCTCGACGTCACGGACGCGGCGGACGTACGGGCCTTCGTCGCACGGGCCCGCTCGGCGTTCGGCCGGCTCGACGTCCTCGTCAACAACGCGGGGGTGATGCCCCTTTCGCCGCTGGCGGCGCTCAGGACCGACGAGTGGGACACGATGATCGACGTCAACGTGCGCGGCGTCCTGCACGGGATCGCCGCCGCCCTGCCCGTGATGCGCGCCCAGGGCGGCGGCCACGTGGTGAACATCGCCTCCGTCGGCGCCCACGAGGTCTCGCCGACGGCCGCGGTGTACTGCGCGACGAAGTTCGCCGTCCGGGCGATCTCCGAAGGACTGCGCCAGGAGTCCGCGGGGGACATCCGGGTCACGGTCGTCTCCCCGGGCGTGACGGAGTCCGAACTGGCCGACCACATCGGCGATTCGACGGCCCGCAGGGCGATGGTGGCGTACCGCGCGGTGGCGCTCGCGGCCTCGGCGGTCGCGGACGCGATCGCCTACGCGGTGTCCCAGCCGGCGCGGGTGGACGTGAACGAGGTGATCGTCCGCCCGTCACCGGCGGCCCGCTGAATCCGTTCGCGCAGGGCGGTCCCCGCCCCGGGGCCTGGCGTCGAACTCCCGTCGTCGCTCGCCGGACAGGCGGGAGTTCGACGACGGGCCCTAGGGCCTGTCGTGCCGTCGAGCATCTCGCGCAGGATGTCCAGGTGGCCGTTGTGGCGGGCCGTCTCCTCGGTGAGGTGGAGGAGGATCCAGCGCAGGTCGACGTGGAGGCCGCCGCGGACGGGGCGTTCGGCCCGGTCCTCCAGTGCGTGCCCGGCGACCAGTTCGCGGTAGCGGGCGCTCTGTTCGGCGTATTCGTCGAGCAGCCGTGCGAGCGGGAAGTCGACGGCGATCCGCATCTCGCGGTCGGGGTCCTCCTCGGTCCAGGGGCCCTGGTCCGCCTCTCCGAGGAAGACCACCTGGAACCAGTAGTACTCGACCCAGCGGAGGTGGTTGATCACTCCGCTCAGGGTCATCAGCGGTGAGCCCGGCAGGAGGGCCTTGCGGGCGTTCTCCGCGGAGACGCCGTCGCACTTGGCGCGGGCGGTGTCACGGGTGTAGTCGAGGAACGTGGTGAGCTGGGTGCGCTCGTCCCACGCGGGCGGCGTGTCGTCTGTTCTGGTCATCGGGCGAAGCGTCCCCGATCGCCGCCGTCGGTGTCGAGGGATTATCGGGCGCCCCGGCCCGGACGGGGGCCGCCGGGGCGGGTGGGGAGTGGGATCCGCCCGGGGCGTACCGGACCTCCCCGGGGGCTCCCGTGTCGGAAAGGGGAGTTGGGGCCGATTCGCCCCACTCTCTCCCCCACCCGAAGGAACGGCCGAAATCGTTCGTGAAATTCGTTCGAATTCCCGGGCGCGAGAAGAAGCCCACGAGCCCCTCACCTCGGCTTTGAAACAGGCGAGCGAATATCCCGCCGGTCAACCGGAACCACGCGACGGATCCCTTGGCGCGTATGCGATCCTCCGGTCCGATGAACTCCGACGGAATTGCCCGTCCGGGGTTTTGGGCGCGGTTATGCTCCCGCCGACCGGTCATAAGATCGCCTCTTTCGACGCTTCGAGGAACTTGATGGCGCAACAAGAGTCCCCACCAGAATCCGCCCGCCACGGTGCGGGAATAGACTGGACGCTGCCCGTGATCGCGGTCGTGGCCGCCGCCTGCCTGGCCGGAGCCCTCCTCTCCGCCGCCGGCGGACCGCGCACCGTCTGGATCGCCGTCGCGGCCGCCTGCACGGGCGCCGCCCTCCTCGAAGCCGTACGCCGCGGCCGCGCCGTGGCCGCCCGGGACGCCGAGATCGCCGCCTACCGCCACGCCCTGGTCCGACAGGAGCAGGAGGTCGTACGCCTCGCGGAGGTGGTGCTCGGCGAGGCCATCGAGCGGCTGCGCAAGGGCGAGTTGCCCGAGGAGGTCCTCAACTCCCTGGGCGGACGCGGCGGTCCGGGCCACCGCTGGGGCGACGACCCGGCGGTCACCCCCCGCTTCAGGATGGCGCTCCAGGCGGTCCTGGCCCGCGTCGTGGACGCCGTCGACAACGAGGAGAGCCTGCGCGACTCGGCGCAGCGCGCCTTCGTCAACATCGCCCGCCGCGTCCAGGCGATCGTCCACCAGCAGGCGCAGGAACTGCGCGACATGGAGGACCGCCACGGCCGCAACCCGGACGTGTTCGGCGACCTGCTGCGCCTGGACCACGGCACGGCCCTCGTCGGCCGGCTCGCGGACTCCATCTCCGTACTGGGCGGGGCCCGTCCGGGGCGCCAGTGGAGCCGGGCCGTCACCCTGTACAGCGTGCTGCGCGGCGCGATGTCGCGCATCATCGACTACCAGCGCGTGGAGCTGCACTCGGTGGCCGAGGTGGCGGTCATCGGGCCCGTCGTGGAGCCGCTGATCCACGCCCTCGCCGAGCTGCTGGACAACGCCACCCGCTACTCGCCCCCGCACACCCGGGTCCACCTGACGGCCGTCGAGGTGCAGTCGGGCATCGCCGTGGAGATCGAGGACGGCGGCCTGAGCATGAGCGAGGAGGCCCGCCGGCGGGCCGAGGACATGCTCGCCCAGGCACAGAACGGCATCGACCTCAACGACGTCGGCGAGACGCCCCGCCTCGGTCTCGCGGTCGTCGGACGCCTCGCCCAGTCGTACGGGCTCCAGGTGTCCCTGCGCTCGTCCGCGTACGGCGGCGTCCGCGCCGTGGTCATCGTCCCCCAGCACCTGATCACCACGGCCTCGGCCGCGACGGGCCTCGCGCACGGCATCGGCTCCTCGTCGGGCCCCCGGGCCGCCCCCGCCGCCCGGGAACACCCCGCCGAGCAGTCGGTCGCGGCGGCCGTCTCCCGTCCCGCGCCCGTGCCGGCGCCCCTCTCCGGTTGGGACGCGTCCTCCGTCGAGGAGACCGCCCAGGTCGCCGGAATCACCGCCACCGGGCTGCCGCAGCGGCGCCGGAAGAACCGTGCCACCACCCCCGACCCCTTCCCCCTGGCCGCGCCGCAGGCGTCCGCCCCGGCGGAGACCGCGCCCGGCATGTGGCTGGAGGCCTTCCACAGCGGGCTGTCCGGTGCCTCCGGTCAGGACGGCGAGGACACCGGGGACACGTCGGGCACTGCGATCAAAGGGACCTAAGCGATGATGACACAGCGAACCAGCAGCATGGACTGGATGCTCAAGGACCTGGCCGCCGGGGTGCCACAGACCCGGCACGTGGTCGTCCTGTCGGCCGACGGGCTGTGCGTGGCGCAGCACGGGGCGGACACCGACACGGCCGACCGGCTGGCGGCGGCCTGCGCGGGACTCCAGAGCCTGGCCGGGGCGGTCGCCGGCGAACTGCCGCATTCCAACGGCCGGATGCGTCTGGTCGTCATCGAGATGGACGGCGGATTCTTCTACCTGATGGCCGCCGGTGACGGCTCCTACCTCGCGGTCCTCGCCGACGAGGGCGTCGACGCCGGGCTGATGGGCTCCCGGATGCGCGACCTCGTGAGCCGGCTCGGAGAGCACCTGAGCACTCCGCCCCGGCACGACGGGTACCCCGCGTGAGTGAACCGCCCGCGACCTGGGAGGACGGCGGCCCCGAGCGGCTGTACGTCATCACCGGCGGCCGCAGCGGACCGTCCGTCTCCACCCAGCTCGACCTCGTGACCCTGGTCGTCGCCAAGGCGACCGCCCGACCGGAGATGCAGCCCGAGCACGCGGTGATCCTGCGGCTGTGCCGCTCTCCGTTGTCGGTGGCCGAGATCGCCGCGTACGCCGCGCTGCCCGTGAGCGCGGTCACCGTGCTGGTCGGGGACATGGTGGCCGCGCGGCACGTCCAGGTGCGCCCGCCCGTCCCCGCCGCCCAGCTACCCGACGTCGCTCTGATCGAGGCAGTGATCAATGGACTTCAGAAGCTCTGACACGGCCGTGGGGCCGCGGAGCGCGGACGTGCTCCCCCAGTCGGTGACGGCCGCCGTGAAGATCGTCATCGTGGGCGGCTTCGGCGTCGGGAAGACGACGATGGTCGGCGCGGTGAGCGAGATCAAACCGCTCACCACCGAGGAGACGATGACCAGGGCCGGCATCGGGGTCGACGACACCCGCGGGGTCTCCCGCAAGACCACGACCACCGTGGCCATGGACTTCGGCCGCATCAGCATCAACGACGAACTGGTCCTGTACCTGTTCGGCACGCCCGGGCAGGAGCGGTTCTGGTTCCTGTGGCGGGGCCTGTTCGAGGGCGCGCTCGGTGCGGTCGTGCTCCTCGACACCCGCCGGTTGGAGATCAGCTTCGACGTCATCGGCCGCCTGGAGGAGCGGGGCGTGCCCTTCGTCGTGGCGGTCAACTCCTTCCCCGACTCCCCCCATCACCCCGTCGAGGAACTCCGCGAGGCCCTCGACCTGCCCCCCGCGGTACCCATCCTCGCCTGCGACGCGCGCAGGCGGGACTCGTGCCGCGACGTCCTGCTGACCCTCATGCGATACCTGCACGCGCAGGCCGCGACCCCGGAGGCACTGTGACCACCAACCCCACCCCGCCGCCCGGGTGCCCCGCCCACGGCGCGGGCTTCGCGTCGGGCGCGTACCGGCTCCACGGCCCGGAGGCGGAGGCCGATCCGATGGGCCTCTACGAGAAGCTCCGCGCCGAGTACGGACCGGTGGCGCCCGTCCTCGTCAGCGGGGACCTGCCCGCGTGGCTGGTGCTCGGGCACCGCGAGAACCTCGACGTGGCGCGCACCTCGACGCGGTTCGCCCGTGACCCGCGCGGCTGGCGCGACCTGCGGGAGGGTCGGGTGCCGGCGGACACCCCGCTCGGTCCGATGGTGTCCTGGGTGCCCGTGTGCAACTTCACCGACGGGCCCGTCCACGAGCGGTTGCGCGGCGCGGTGGTGGAGTCCCTCAACCGCTTCGACCGGCGCGGCATCCGCCGGTACGTGACGCGCTTCGCCAACCAGCTCGTGGACCGGATGGCCGGCGACGGCTACGCCGACCTGGTGGCCGCCTTCTCCGACGAGTTGCCGATGCTCGTGATGACGCAGCTGGTGGGGGCTCCCGACGAGCACGGGCCGCGCCTGGTGAAGGCGGCTCGGGACATGTTGCAGGGCACGGAGACGGCCCTGGCGAGCGACCGTTACGTCACCTCCACGCTGGAGCAGTTGGTGGCGCAGCGGAAGGCGGAGCCGGCGCACGACCTGGCCTCGTGGCTGCTGGAGCACTCGGCGCAGCTGACCGACACCGAGGTGCTCATGCACCTGCGGGTCGTGCTGATCGCGGCCTACGAGACCACGGCGAACCTGATCGCGAACACCCTGCGCACCGTGCTGACGGACAAGCGGTTCCGTGCCAGCCTGTCGGGCGGCCACATGACCCTGCCGGACGCCATCGAGCAGGTGCTGTGGGACGATCCGCCGATCAACACGGTCATCGGGCGGTGGGCGACGGGTGACACCGTGCTCGGCGGCCGGGAGATCAAGGCCGGGGACATGATGCTGCTCGGTCTGGCGGCGGGGAACGTGGACCCGCAGATCCGGCCGACCCCCGAGACCTCGGTCCGCGGGAACCGCTCGCACCTGGCGTTCAGCAGCGGGCCGCACGAGTGCCCGGGACAGGACATCGGGCGGGCCATCGCGGACACCGGGATCGAGGTGCTCCTCGACCGGCTGCCCGACATCCAGCTGGCCGTGGACTCCGAGGAGTTGCGCTGGCGGGGCACGCTGATGTCACGGCACCTGTTGGCGCTGCCGGTGCGCTTCACGCCGCGGCCGGTGCGCACGCCGTACGAGCGGCCCGAGCAGCCCGCCGGGCATCCGGCGCACCCGCCGCAGCCGGCGATCCCGGCGCAACCGCCGCTCGCTCCGCCGGCCGCGCCGCCCGTCGCGGTGGTCCGGCCGCGGCGGGCGTCGTGGTGGCGCAGGCTGTTGCGGCTGCGCTGAGGTCCGGTCGCCCGGCAGGCGCGACGGCGCGCGTGTGGTGCGGGGCCCCGACGGCGGTCGGTCGGGGCCCCGCCCGCGTTCACTCCCGCAGGTGCGCCCACCAGCCGGCGAGGGCCGGCAGCGGGGGCGGGCCCTGTTCGGGATCGCTCGGCGCGTCGGCGTACCGGATGTCGAACCGCGCCCCCTCGACGGGCAGCGCGTGGCGGTTGCGGGGGGAGGCGTAGCGCGGAGCGCGGTTCTGCCAGGCGAGGGAGCCGGCAACGTAGTGACCGAGCCCCTCGAGGTGCCGGGTCAGGGCCTCGTCCGCGCCCGCGGCCAGCTGCTCGCGCAGGCGCAGGAACAGGCCCATCACCCGGTCGCGCAGGGCGACCGCGAGGGGGACGGCCTCGGCCGGTGTGCGTCCTTCCCGGTGGGCGATGACGTTGACGAGGTTCACCTCCCGGGGTTCGACGTGGTCGTCCTTGTCGTAGGAGAAGAGGTCGTTGTCGGCGCTGACGACGAAGCCGGCGGCGTCGGTCAGGGCCTGGAGGGCGGGGGCGTGGAGGACGTCCGGGGGCAGGCGTACGCCGCCGGCGACGTCGGACCAGGTGAGGGAGAAGCGCGTGCCGTTGGCCAGGGCTCCCAGGGCGGCGAAGTCGTTCAGGTCGGGCATCCTGCGGTGCTCGGCCTGCGCCGACTGCCAGGCCGCGCCGAGCAGCCAGTCGCGGGTCCCTTCCAGGAAGCGGCGCAGTTCGTACGGGGTGAGCAGGGCGTGGGTGCGCTCCAGGAGGTCCTGGAGCGCACGGGTCATGGGGCCGTCGGGCAGCAGGCCGGCTCCGGGGTTCTCCATGGTGCGGAGCAGGCGGGCGCCGTGTTCGGTGACGGCGGCCGTGGAGACCTCGTCGGCGCCCGAGTCCTGCCAGTCGTCGACGGCGTTCGCCCAGTAGTTCCACTCGACGAACAGGAGGAGGGCCTCCGGGTCCCCGCGCGGGACGATGCGGCAGGAGAAGTCGGCGCTGTGGGTGGCCAGCCCCCAGGCGCGCTCGACGGGGTCGGGGTAGATGTCGAACGCGTCCAGCCAGGCGACGGCGCGGGCTTCGACGCTCTTCGCCTCGGGGTGGACGGCGTCGCGTTCGATGGGGCAGAAGAAGGCGGGCAGTCGTGGGCCGAGGCGCGAGGGCCGCGCCGGCGGCCCGGTCGTCTCGCCGGTCGTGTCGGTCACTGTGTCGGTCGTCTCGTCACTCATGCGCTGGTCCTCATCCCCTGAGCCGGAAGCAGAGCAGCCGGGTCTCCACGGCGTGGTCGCGCCACAGGGCCAGGAGGCGGCTCTGGGTCCGCGTCGATTCCCGCAGCCGTTCGCGGCTCCAGCCGCCGACCGCTTCGCCGCCCGCCTGGAGGCGTTCGAGTTCGGCGGTGTTCCACGCCGTGGACTGGGTCCAGAACTCCGCGACCCCGTCGGTGACGTCCTCGTCCCGTACCAGTTCGAAGCCGGCGGCCTCGGCGGCGCTCAGGTACTCCTTGCGGGTGCCGAGTCGTGTTCTGTAGTAGCGGTCGATGAAGCCCCGCCATTGCGGTTCGCACAGGAAGTGTTCCTGGATCCCGAACCAGCCGCCCGGCAGAAGGGCTTCGGCGACGACCTCGAAGAGTCTCGCGCGGTCGGTGTAGCCGCTGCTCTCGTTGGCGTAGGCGGCGTCGTAGGCCTTCTGCTCACGCAGGTCGTGGACGTCCCGCAGGATCGGGACGACCTGGCGGGAGACCCCCGCCCGCCCGGCGAACTCCCGCACGATCGGGATGTGTTCGGGGGCTATGGTCAGACCGGTGACGTACGCGCCGTGTTCCTGCGCCCAGTACAGGGAGCCGCCGCCGAGTCCGCAGCCGATGTCGAGCAGACGGCGCGGGGGCCTCTCGTACGCGCCCCAGGAGCGGGCTGCGTACTCGACTATCGCCTCCTGCGCCTCGGTGATCCGCCGCCTGAGCAGGTCCTGGGGGACGTTCGTCGGCGGGCGGTACCCGCCGGGGAACAGGCCGAGGTGGAAGTGGACGCGTGGGCCGGGGCCGTACTTGTGCAGGATGTCCAGGGTCTTGCGGCTGTAGTAGAGCCGCACCGGATCGTCCGTCCCCACGTCCTGGCCACCGCCTAAGCACGCCGTGGAGGATGAAGCGCTCATATCGAATCCGCCCTTTTCCGATGGAGGGCCGCCGGAGTGCGATGCGTACGCGCGCCGCGCACTACCGGCGCTTTCGCGACACGGGGATCATCGTGGCAGCTCTCCCCGTGCGCCGTCAGCCCGCACGACAAGTCCAATCGTCAAATATCTGTGAAAGTGCTCGACCGCCGGTCCGCGGGCACGTCGGAGCGCAATCCTGTTCGTCGCGCACGCGTTTGCGCGCGGCTCCGAGGGCCGGCGGGATGATCCACGGCCCGGCGCGATCCCGCCGGTGCGGTTCCGTGACATGAGTCACGGCGGGTTCGAGCAACCATGCGGTTCGGAGGCCACGAAAGCCGGTCGACATTTCGTTACTTGTCCGCTTTGGGCTTGACATTCCCCTCACGGCTGGAAACGGAATCGTGACCTTCGGATCCCGCCTCCCCAATCGGACTGGTCACGGCTGATTCTGGTGCCGCATCAGCGGTCGGCCACGCCCTCCCGGGCGACGCCATGCACGATCTTCCGGCCGATTCAAGCCGCGTCGAGGAATTCGGATCCGGCCGAAATCCGGAACTTGCCAGGTCACCGTCGGCCTTCTAAGAATGGCCGCACTCCGGCGCCCCAGGCAGGTCGGACGCCGGGGGCTTCGCGATCACCGAATGAGGTCACGCATGAGGAAGCACCGCAAGAAAACGCACCATAGGAAAATAGCCATCGCCGTTGGCGCCCTGAGCATCGTGGGCCTGCCCACGGCCGCCATGGCGTGCCTCGGCCCGCAGGACACGGGTCCGACGCGGAACGTGAGCCGGCAGGAGAGCCTCTCCTGGCAGGACGCTCCCGTGGGCGCCCCGGGCTTCCCCGACACGGCGGACACGGCGCCGCAGGACGGCCCCTCCCCGCAGGGCGACAACGGGCCGCGGGCCGACGCGGCGCCCGTCGCGCACACCTCCCCCGAGCGACCGCCGACCGAGGACGTGCGTCCCCCGGCGCCGGTCGCCGAGCAGCCGCAGGCCGCTCCCGCGCCCGCCGAGCCCGCCGGCGAGGCGCCCGCCCCCGAGGCACCGGCTTCCGAGGCACCCGCCGCCGAGGCACCCGCGGCCGACGCCCCGGCCTCCGAGGCGGCGGCCCGGATCCTCGAACTCGTCAACCAGGAACGCGCCGCCGTCGGCTGCCCCGCGCTCACCGTGAACGCGAAGCTCACCAAGGCCGCCCAGGACCACAGCGCGGACATGGCGGCGAACGGCAACATGTCCCACACCGGCTCCGACGGCTCCGACCCGGGACAGCGCATCACCCGCGCCGGCTACACCTGGCGCACCTACGGCGAGAACGTCGCCTACGGGTACAGCAGCCCCGAGCAGGTCATGCAGGGCTGGATGAACAGCCCCGGCCACAAGCGGAACATCCTCGACTGCTCCTACAAGGAGATCGGCATCGGTCTCGCCCAGCCGAACAACTACTGGACGCAGAACTTCGGCGCCGCGCGCTGAGGCAGCACCACCGAGGCACCACCACCGAGGGAGGGACCGGCCGTGCGGCCCGGTCCCTCCCTCAGTGGCCTGCGGCCGCCTTGACCAGGGCCACGGCCAAGCCGATGCCCGCGTCGAGGGCGCCCGCCAGCAGGGCGATCGGGGCGCCGCCGCCCATCCGGACGCCGCCGTACCAGCCCCAGCCGAACAGGCTCGCCACGCTCACCCCCGCCGCCGCGTACAGCGCGGTGGTCAGGTACATCACCCCGAGCCCCGCGGAGCCGATCAGGATCAACGGGCCGATCGCCGACAGCAGCAGGGGGCTGCTCACCCACAGCATGCGGCGCAGTTCCCGGCCGGAGCCGAACCGTCCGTGCACCACCCGGTGGGCCTGGCCGTCGGCGACGAGCGTCGCGAGCCACAGTCCGACCGCGGTCGTCAGCACCGTGGCCGCGGCTCCGGGGGCGGTGGCGTGCTCCGCGACGGACAGGCCGATCACCACGGAGATCATGGTGATGGTCGCGTACAGCCGTTCCTTCAGCCGGTCGGCGTCGGCCTGCGGATCCCGTTCCGGTGCGGTCGCCCGGCCGGTGACCCCGCCCGGACCGTCAGGAGCGGGCCCGACTCCCCCGGTGTCCTCGTGACCCATGGCGTCAGGGTAGGCGCTCCCCCCGCGGGGCCCGGCCGTTCGCCGCCCGCGTGTCGGCGCCTACGCGGAGGGCGCGGCCGGATCCGGCGACGTCAGGGCGTGACGCCGCCGGGCCCGGGTCGTTGATCCGGGCGGTCAGCGAAGTGACCACCGGGCCCCGGGACCTGATCGGTCCCGGGGTCCCGTGCCGTGCGGCCCGGCGCGATCCCGTGGATCAGGTGGATCAGGTGGATCAGAGGGCGCTCTTGGAGGCGTCGGAGACGACGCACTCCTTGTACTCGCTGCCGTTGCCCTTGCCCGGGTACGGGGTCGTGGCCTCGGTCTGCTGGGAGGCACCGGCCTTGACCGTGAGCGCCGAGACGCGCGCCGTGGCGGGGATCGCAGTGGGGGCGGCGGTGGCGGTGGAGCTGCCGCGGAACTTCATCGTGATGTTGTAGGTGTAGTCGATCGAGCCGGTGTTGGTGACGGTGAGTCGGGCGACCAGGTTCTTGCCGGAGGCGTCCAGCTTGCAGCCGTCGATCCGGATGTCGCGCTCGGCCTTGTTGCGGCTTCCGGAGCCGCCGGGGACGGAGACGCCGCCCGAGCTCGACGACGAGGAGTCGCCGCCGGTCGTGCTCGTACCGCCGGAGGTGTCACCGCTGCCTCCGGTCGTTCCTCCGGAGGTGCTGCCGGAGGAGCCCGATCCGGAGCTCGAACTGCTGCTGCCGCCGCAGCTGCCGCCGTGGGAGCCGCGGGCTCCGGTGAGGGCTACGACGGCGATGCCGAAGACGGCTATGGCTCGGACATGGCGAAGCTTCACGTTCAACCCCGTTGAAAAATCAGTGTGCGAAATGGGCCCGACTTGACGGGCGCACGTCACCCTAGCAGCGGTCCGCGGGTGCTCCGGCCCACCTCCGCGGCGGCCTGTCGGGCGATCCCCCTCGGCCAGGCGGGTGGCGGATCACAACCCGCGGACCCCGCCCGCCGTTGGTCCGAGCGAGCACCGCACGGTGTTCCACTTCCCACGACGAACAGGATGACCATGCTCAAGAAGGTTGTTGGCACGGCCGCCGTCGCCGCGTCCGTCCTCGGTGTCAGCGCCGCCGTGGCCGCCCCCGCCATGGCCATCGGCAACGACAACGGGATCAACACCGTCAACGGCAACGGCGCCGTCCAGGCGTACGGCAACCAGAAGACCCACGGCGACCTGAGCCCGCAGCTCGGCCTCGTCCAGGGCAGCCTCAACAAGCCCTGCGTCGGTCTCCCGGCCAAGCTCAACGTCCAGTCGGTGGCGGCCCTGCTCAACATCGGCGTCCAGGACGTCAACGTCCTGTCCAACCCGCAGAACCAGCAGTGCACCGAGAACTCCACCCAGGCCAAGGGCGACGAGCCGCTCTCGCACATCCTGGACAACATCCCGGTCCTGTCCGGCAACGTCTCCGCCAACAGCTGACCGCAGCGCGGGCGGTGCGGGCGGGGACCGCACGTCCCCGGCCCGCACCGCCCGTGCCGTCCCACACCCGCCCCACCACCCGCCCCGCCACCGCGCACCACAGATCGGCCGTCGACATATGTCGGACACCGAGCTATGGTGATCATCATGAACGATCAAGCTCTGCGTGAGCCGACCCTGCTCATCCTCACGGCGATGGCCGACTCCCCCCGACACGGGTACGCCATCGCCCGGGAAGTCGAGGAGATCTCGGAAGGGCGCGTGAAGATGCGCACCGGGACGCTCTACGGGGCCCTGGAGCGGCTCCTCGAACAGCGACTCATCGTCGTCCACGAGGAACAGGTGGTCGACGGACGCATGCGCCGCAGCTACGCCCTCGCGCCGCGCGGCCGCGAGGTGCTGGCCGCCGAGGCCGCCCGCATCGCGCGGACCGCCCGCGAGGCCACCCGGCGCCTGGGGCTCGGCGTGACCGGGATCGTCCCCGGCACGACCGCGACCGCCTCCTTCTCCGGCGGGGCGGTGCTCGCGTGACCACGCTGCTGAAGCTCTACCCGGCCGCCTTCCGACGGGAGTTCGGCGAGGAGATGGCGCACGCCTACCACGAGGCCACCGCCGGAGCGGGCCGCACGGAACGGCTGCGCGAGGCAGCCGACGTGATCGGGCACGCGCTGCGCATGCGCCTCGGCCTCGGTTCGACCGGCCGCGCCGGGCGCCTCGTGGCGGCGGTGGCGCCGTTCGCGGCGGTCGCGCTCGGCGGGTACGCGTCCTGGTGGAGCGGGCTCGCCCTGCGTCCCCTGTCCGTCGTGGCCTTCGAGGACCTCGGCGTGACCTTCCCGCTGCTCGCGCTGCACCAACTCGTCACGCTGCTCGGCGTCGTCATGGCGCTCACCGGCCGCTGGACGGCGGGCACCTGGACCGCGTTGGCCGGCATCGTCGCGGGGCTCGGCGTCGACGCCGCGCGGGGCAACCCCGGCGGCTTCGGCTTCACGGCGCTGTTCATCGCCCCGGCCCTGCTCCTGGCCGTGGTGGCGCTGCTCTGCCCGCCCGACCTGCGGCCGGTCGGGCGCGTCCGTACCGTGACCGGGGTGGCGGCCACGACGGTGTGGGCGGCGGCCATGGTGATCGCCCTGGTGGTGCCCTCGCCGGCCTACAACCCGCTCGACGCCCTCCAGACGCTCGTACCGGTCGCCGGCGGACTGCTGCTGGCCGGACGTCAGGCGTTCGCCCGGCTGCGGACCGCGCCGGCGGTGTTCCTCGCGGGGCTGCCGTTCGTCGTGCTCGGGACGATGACCGGGGCGCTGAACGTCCTGGCGGCGGGCCCGGCGCTGGGACTGCTCCTCGGCGCCGCGGTCGTGGTGGGCGTACGCGGCAGGCGCGGCGGTCGGGATCCGCTCGCCGGCGCGTAGCTGCGCGACCGGGGGCGCGTACGGGTTCTTCCGGCGGCGCGGACGGGTTCCATCCGTTCGGTCGGAGTCGGGGTAGGACCGGGCGACGTGGGAAGGCATGGTGGGCCACATCCGCCGGCCACCCGGCCCGCCGCCGGGGCAGACGCCCGAGGAGACGCCGTGCCCGCTCCGACCACCCAGCCCGTGATCGCGCCGCCCGCCCGCGCGGCGCTCTTCCTCGTCCTGAACCTCGCCGAGGGCTCCGAGCGGCTCGTCCGCGAGGTCCTGGCCGACGTACCCGCCCTGGTGCGCTCCATCGGCTTCCGGGTGCCCGGGGAGGAACTCGGCTGTGTGGTGGGCGTCGGATCCGAGGCCTGGGACAGGCTGTACGGCGCACCCCGGCCGGCGGAACTCCACCCCTTCGTCCCGCTGAAGGGGGAACGGCACGCGGCCCCGGCCACGGACGGGGACCTGCTGCTGCACGTCCGGGCGGCCCACGAGGGCACGTGCTTCGAGCTGGCCGCGCTGATCACGCGCCGACTGGGCGCGGCCGCGACGGTGGTGGACGAGACCCGGGGGTTCACCTCGTTCGACCGGCGCAACGTGCTCGGCTTCGCCGACGGCACCGAGAACCCGACCGGCGTGGCCGGCGAGCGCACCGTGTACGTGGGCGAGGAGGACCCCGGCTTCGCGGGCGGCAGCTACGTCCTGGTCCAGAAGTACCTCCACGACGTGGGTGTCTGGGGGGCGTTGCCGGTCGAGGAGCAGCAGCGGGTGATCGGGCGCACCAAGACGGAGGACCTGGAGCTGTCCGAGAAGGACCAGCCGTCGGACTCCCACGTGGCCGTCAACCAGGTCGAGGACGCGGACGGCGAGGAGCTGGAGATCGTCCGCCTGAACATGTCCTTCGGCTCGCTCGCGGCCGAGGAGTTCGGGACGTACTTCATCGGCTACTGCCGTACGCCGTCGGTGGTCGAGCGGATGCTGCGGAACATGTTCCTCGGCACCCCGGACGCCGCGTACGACCGGCTGCTCGACTTCTCCACGGCCGTCACCGGCAGCCTCTTCTTCGTCCCCGCGCCCGACTTCCTGGAGGCCCGCGGCGCCTGAGGCGGGCGGCGGGAACCGGCAGCGGGTGGACGGCGTCCTTCCGGGGCATGAGCACACCCCGAAGGGAACCGGACCCGGGCTTCGTCGGGCCGGGCTCGTAGGCCGTGTCGCGCGGCTCCCAGCGCTCCCCCGAGGGCCTCCCCGAGGGCGGCGGGCGCTGTCGGCGGGCCGTGCGAGGATCACCGGCATGATCGCCTCGCTCGCCTCCCTGTTGCCCACGGCCGGACCGCACACGTCCACCACCTACGCCGACTGGGTCGCGGCCCACGACCCCGGCGCGGCCGGGGCGGCCCGCGAGCTGGTCGAGCGGATGCGCACGGAGTCGGGGCGCTCCCGGAGCAGGCCGGGTGCCTTCGTGGACGCCATGGCGGCGTGCGCCCGGCGGCTGCCGCCGGAGCACCTGCCGTGGTTCTGGGACACCGTGGGGCACCGGCTCATCGGATACGGCAGCCGGCCGGGCGGGCGGGCCTACGCGGCGGCCCGGGCGGCCGAGGCCGCCCGGGGACTCGCGGTGGATCCCGACTACCGCCGGGCCAACGCGCTGCTGTTCGCGGCGGGCGGCGCCATGCCGGCCAAGGAGTTCGGGGCGCACCAGCGCTTCCTCGCGGACACCCTGGAGCCGCACGAGGCGCACACGGCCCTGGAGGCGTTCCTCACCGCGTGGGCGGCCTCGCCCGCGGACCTGCCGGCGGATCTGGTGCGCCGGGTGCGGGCCTCCGCGAAGGCCGCCGGGCACGGGGAGGACGAGGTGGCCCGGATGGTGGCGGCGATCCTGTCGGTGACGCGGGGCAAGTCGGTGCCGGACGCGCTGCTGGACGCCGCGCGGCCGGTGCTGACGGACCGTCCGGTGACCGACGCGCTCGCCGCGGCGCTGGTGGAGGTGTTCCCGGAGGGGGTCACCGACGGCGGCGCCTGGCTGCGGGTGCTGATCGGCTGCGGGGCGACCGGGGCCATGGAGGCCGGGCGGGTGGTGCCGCGGGGCGGACTGCACGGCTGGGTCGGCCGCTTCACGCACATGTACCAGTACACGAAGCGGTCCGGCGGCGGGGTGGGGCGTCAGCCGCTGCCGGCCGAGTTCCTCGACCTGGTGGGCCGGTTGGGGCCCCGGCTGCGTGCGGAGGGCACCCCGGTGACGGTGCACACCACCCGGCACCACTACCAGGGCCTCGACGCGGACGTGCTGGACGCCTTCCTCGCGGCGGGGGTGGCCGTCGTCGACCCGGGTCCGGAGGCGTCGATGCGCTTCTGGGGTGAGCGCTCGCGGCGGGACCTCGCCGCGTTGGCCGCCGATCCGGTCTTCGGCCCCCGGCTGGAGGGGAGCGTCCACGCCGACCTGCTGCCCCGAGGGGGGCCCGTGCCTCGGCGCAGGGCCGGATCGGCGGTGACCCTGCTCCCGGGCAACGAGGGCATCGCCCGCGAGGTCGCCGGGCGGGTCGGCAGGCTCGTGGACACCGTCGCCGGCGGTGGCATGGCGGGCGCCGAGGAGGCCGTGGCCGAGCTGGAGACCGTACTGGACCGGCCGACGGTGACCGCGCTCGGCGGCATCGCCGACGCCCTCGCCGAGGCGGGCGGCCCGGGCGCGCTGCGGCGTTCCCTGGCCGCCGGTCTGCCGCAGGAACTGGCCTGGCCGGCACTGGAGTCGGTGTACGCGGGGTTCGCGGAGCGGGCCGGGGAACGGAAGGAAGAGGAGCCGGAGGGGAACGAGCGGGACGATGACGCGCGGGACGAGCACGCGCGGGAGGGCGACGTGCGGGAGGGCGTCGATCCGCTGCCGGGTGTGGTGGGGGTGACGACGACCTGGCCGGTGCTGACGGTGTTCGGGCACGACCGGGCGGTCGCCGTCGCCCCCGACGGGGTGCGCGGCTCCTGCCGGTTCACGGTGCCCGACGGCGCCACCATGTTCGCGGTGCACTACGTGGGCGGCTCCTTCCTGGTGAGCTGGAGCCTCGGCCGCAACCCCTGGTTCGGCGACACCGCCGTCTGGGCCGATCGGCCCGACGAGCCGTTCACGCCGGACGAGAAGAGCGGCCTGGTGCCCTTCGGCGGCAGTCTGGACGGGGCGTACGGCTTCCAGTTCGAGACCGCCGACGGAGGCGGCCGGCACGGCGGGCGCCGCGCGCTGCGCCCCGGGGGCACCGAGGGCATCGACGGGGACGAACTCCAACTCGGCGACGGCACCCGGATCTGGACGAACGCGGTCTTCGGCAGGCGGCCGTGGCAGGTGGTGGACGCGACCACCGGGGAGCCGCGGGGCGCGGAGGCGCTCCCGGACTTCCCCGGTCGCGCCGTACGGGAGGGCCCGGCGGCGGAGCCGTCCGAGGCGGGCATGAGCCTCGACGTCGAGGCGCTGCAACTGGCGCCGCTGCCCGCCGCCCTGGCGGACTCCCCGCTGGGCAGCCGCGACGGCCTGGTCGGCACCCGGGTGTTGTTCCGCACCCGGCACCGGGCCAACGCGCCCGACCACTTCCTGGTGGAGAGCGTCGACGGGCGCACGGCCCGGTTCGACATCGACCGTCCGGGGCAGGCCCCGTGGGGGTTGTGGGCACCGCCCGGGGGCGCGGCGCAGGACGTCGTCCTCGCCGAGGCGCGGACCCCCACCGGCGTGCGCGCCTACGCCGCCGACGGGTGCCTGCTGTGGGAGCTGGACGGGCACCGCTCGCCCGCCCACCCCCGCGTGGGGCCGGTCCGGCGGTCCACGGTCTCGGCGGGCGTGGCCCTGCCCCCGGCGTTCTGGTACCTGCTGCGCACCCGGGACGAGGCCGGGTCCCGGGCGCTGCGGGCCGTGACGGCCCGGTCGGCACACGCCCTGCTCGCGGCGGCCGCCGCGGGGGACGTGCGGGAGCTGCGCGCCGTCGTGGCCCGGGAGTTGCCCGAGGTCACCGACCCGGTGCTGGTCGACGCGGTGGTGGCGGTGGCCGGGCGGGCGGCCCGGGTGGAGGAGCGCCGGACGGCCCTGCACCGGCGCGTCACCCTGCTCGCGCAGGCTCCGCCGGTGGCGCCGCGCCGTGCGGTGCCCGACACCGAGCTGGTGCCGGCCCTGTTCGGGCTGCTGTCCGACGGGGACGACGGCCGGTCGTCGGGGCGCGGCCCGGTGGCGGCGTTGCCCTCGACGCTGGTCGCGCTGGCCTGTGACGCTGCCTGCCTGGAGGGCTCGATCGAGGAGGAGGTGCGCCGGCTCTCGCCGCCGACGCCGCCGCACGACTGGTCCGGGTTGCTCGGCTCGATCGACGCCGTGGCCTGGCGGGCCGTCGTGGAGCCCACCCCGGAGGCGGAACGCGCCGCGTCGATGGCGCTGCTGGAGACCTGGTCGGCCCTGCCGTTCGCACGCCCGGGCGGGCGTTGGTGGGTGGGCCGCGCGCCCGTCCCGGTCCTGGACGGTCTGCGGGCCGACGGCGTGCCCGTGGCCTCGGGGGCGCCGCGGGCGGGCGGGTCGGTGCACTGGTTCGTCGCGCCCGTCCACGCGGACGCCGCGCTCGACCCGGTGCCCCGGGCGGTCGCGCGGGCGCGGGAGGTCCGTGTCGAGCGGGACGACGCGGCCCGGCTGCGGAGGCTGGTCGAGGCGGTCGAGGGGCGCGGGCCCGTGCCCGTACCGGAGGCGGCGGTGGCCCGGTTCGCCGCACTCACGGGCGTGCGCACGCCGGTGGCCCGGCTCGTGCTGGCCGGTCTCGTCGGCCGCTCCGACCGGGACGAGCACCGCGCGTTGGCGCGCCGGGCCCCCTACCGGGCGTCGCCGATGACGGTGGAGGCGTACGACGGGTTCCGGGACCGGCTGGGCGCCGCGGGCCGTCGGGCCGTCCTGGCGGCGGCGCTGCCCGAGGATCCGACGGAGCTGTGGCGGCCCGGTGGGATGGAGGCGGCCGCGGAGCGGATGGCCGGGGTGTGGCGGGAGCTCCTCGGGGCGCTGCCCGTCGTGGACGACGGGGCCGCCGACGCGCTGGAGGCGGATCTGGGGCTGTCCGAGGTGTGGGCGCGACGGCTCGCGGGCGGGTACGGGGCCGCCGCGGACGGTGGTCTGGAGGCGGTCGGTTGGGAGCTGGCCACGACCCCGTACCGGGCCGGCGTGGAGGTCCGCCCCGTGCCGCCGGCGGGCGTGGAGGTTCCGTACGGCACCCGGGTGGGGATGCCGATCGGGGACGTCGCGAGCGCGCTGGTGTGGGCCTGGACCGATCGGCCCGTCGGTGATCCGGCGGTGGCCTCGGCCCGGGAGGTGTACGAGCGGCTGCGGGCCGAACTGGACCGGCCGGAGCTGCTGTGGGAGCTCCCCACCGCGAGGGTCGAGGACACAGAGGAGGGGATCGCGCGGCGCTTCGGGCCGGTGCGGGCGCCGATCGCGCCGGGCCGCCGGCAAGCGGGGGACGCGGCGCCGGCGACGGCGTACGACACGGGTCCGCTGGTGGTGTGCGCGCCCCGCGGCGCGGCCTTCCTGCGACCGGCCGCCGTGGCCGATCCCCGGGAGTGGCGCCGGGTCCGGGAGGTTACCGGGCTCGCGGAGGACCTGGAGCGGATCGCGCCGCTGCTGGTCGGGGGCGGGCTGGAGCGGATGATGCTGCGGGCCGGGTCGGGTGCGGTGCCGGTCGGGGCGTACGAGGCCGACCCGCGGCGGTCGTGCCCGGAGCTGGTCGAGCGGGTGGCCCGGAGCCTCGGGACGGGTGCGGACGCGGCGGCCCTGTACCTCCAGTTGGCGACGCTGGCCGCGCCGACCGACCGCGACGTGCGGCGGTGGAACGGCTGGTCGACCCGGTCGCACGGTCAGGTGCGGGCCGAGCTGCTCGCGACGGGCGCGGTGGTGGAGGCCAGGCGCGCCCGGGCGGGCCGCACCCTGTTCCTGCCCGGCGAGTGGACCGAGCTGAAGTCCCCGCACCTGCCGGTGGAGACGGCGAAGCTCGGCGCGCACGTGGTCCGGCCGTCGTGGCGGGGCGAGATCCGCTCCCCGTTCGTCCGCGTCCTGCCGACGGCGCCCCTGCACGAGATGTTCGCGCGGGCCTGGGAGCGGGTGTCGGGCACGTAGTCGCCGCGGGGTGCGGCGGTACGCGGGCCCGCCCGCGGGGTAGGCCTGCCCTTGGCCCCGGGTGGTCCGGGGCGGGGCGGGGGCGGACGGTCCGCGCCCGATGAGGGGGTGGCGTCGTGCACGACGAGGTGGCCGGGGAGAAGCGGGAGGCCGTGTCGGCGGCCGAGCTGTTCGACGGGCTGGGCATCGCCTACGAGCGGGCCTTCGGCAGGATCCCGGCGCAGGTGGAGGCCGTCGACTGGCTCGCCGGGCGGCTGGCGCCGGGGGCGCGGGTGTTGGACGTGGGCAGCGGGACCGGCCGGCCCGTCGCCGACCGGCTGGTGCGCGCGGGGTACGAGGTCACCGGCATCGACGTGTCGACGGTCATGGTCGAGCTGGCGCGCGCACAGGTGCCGGGGGCCCGCTTCGAGTGGGTCGACGTACGGGATTTTGAACCGGACGGCCCCTACGACGCCGTGTGCGGGTTCTTCCCGCTGCTGATGATGAGCCGGCGGGAGGCGGCGGCCGCGCTGCGGCGGATGGCCGGCTGGCTCGCGCCCGGCGGTCACCTCGTCACGGCCACCGTGCCGGCCGACGTGGACGGGGTGGAGATCGAGTGGATGGGACGGCCGGTCCGGGTCTCCAGCTTCTCGACCGACGCCTATCTGCGGCTGCTGCGCGAGGACTGCGGTCTGGAGGTGCTGCACGACTCCGTCTCGCTCTTCCTCCCCGACGGCGGCCCGGCCTCCCCCGAGGAGCACCTGTTCTGCTACGCGCGGCGCCCGGACGCGTGACCTCGACGGGGCGCCGGCATCAGGGGCGCAGGGCCACCGCCGCGGCGGCGGACTCCCAGGTGGCGAGCTGTTCGGCGTCCACGGGGCGGTGCGGTCCGCCGTAGAGCTGGGCGTGTCCGTTGGCCCGGTCGGCGGCCGGGTTGGTGGCGAACACGTAGGAGTCGCCGACGTGGTAGCGGCCCCAGTCCGGCCCCTCGTCCTGGAACACCTCCACTTCACCGGAGAGGTCGCCCCGGATGACGTGCCGGACGCGGACCTTCCACGTGGTGGACGGGATCATGTCCACCTCGCGGGGGCCGGTGTCGGCCACGACCGTGCCCGTGAAGATGGCCTCGGCGTCCTGCGCGACCTTCCGCGGATCGGTCACGTCGTATGCGTACAGGGCTTCCGCGTGGCCGCCCGGTTGGACGCCCTGGTAGGCGACCCAGCCCCCGCCGGCCAGCAGGGCGGATCCGGTGGCCGCGCCGGCCACGACGGTCACGACGGTGTGCTGCCTCATGTTCAACCCCACAGCAGGTGGTAGTTCCTGATGTCCCGCTCGGTCGGCGCGGTGCTGCCCGCCGCCTCCAGCGCCCGGTAGTCCGCCCACAACAGGGACCGGCCGTCGCGCTCCGACTTGTGGCAGAACCCGAGCGCGTGGCCCAGTTCGTGCGCCGCCGCGCGACGGCGGTGTTCCGGTGCTCCGTACCGCCGGCCCGCGTCGAGCAGGCCTCGGTTCAGGTAGATGTTGTCGGCGCCGGTGTGCGGCGCCCACTGCGCGAGCCGGTTGGCCCACGAGCCGTCGGTGCGGTCGACGTCGCGCCACTGGAGGTCGGCGATGGCGGTGGTGGTGTCGGCGCGCAGTCTCACCCGTGTGAGGGTGCCCGAGGACCACACCCGGTGGGCGTGCCCGATGGCGTCGTCGAAGCGGGTCTCGTCCTCCCACATGATCTCGCTCCCGTCCACCGAGGAGTTGCCCCGCGAGTCCCGGGCCCCGCCGGACACGCAGGCCGCGGGGGCCGCCGCCGGGGCGCCCGCCGCCGGAGCCGGTGCGGGCAGGGCGAGGAGGACCGCGGCGGCCGTCGCCGCGGCGAGCCCCAGGGGAGAGTGCACGTACCGCGCTCCTTCGACGGACGGACGGACGGAAAGACGGACGGAAGCCGGGCGGAAGGGGGACGCGCCGGCCGACGGACGGACCGGCAGTGTCCCACGTCACGGCCCGGCTTCCGGCCGGGGAGGGCGGTGTTCACCCTCCCGGGCCCGCGCTCAGTGCCAGGTCTGGTAGGGGCTGCGCTGGGCGTGCGTGCCGCACGGGAAGGTGCGCAGCTTGTGCTGCGGGCTGTCGTCGAGGCAGAGCCCGCTCTCCTGGTTCTTGAACTCGACGGCCCCGTCCGGGTAGCGGTGCACGAACCAGCTCTGGTCCTTGGCCTTGTCGCACGGCAGGGCGGTGGCCCGGCCCCGGGGGAAGTCGGTGAGGCAGTTGCCCGTCTGGAGGTTGCGCAGCTCGCGGGTGCCGTCGGCCCACTGGTGGACGTTCCACTTCTGGTGCTGGTTGGCGAAGCACGTGTAGGTGCGGGTGCCGTGCTCGCTGTCGTCCAGGCAGGCTGACGTGGCGCCGTTGCGGAAGGTCTGGACGCTGTCGAGCGCTCCGGCGGCGGTGGCCGTTACGCCGGCGCCGGCGGCCAGGGCGCCGGTGAGCAACAGGCAGGTCAGAGCGGCGCGCAGCCGCTTGGGGGTCGGGACGGTGGTCATGTGGCTCTCCTCGGTCGGTGGGACGGTCGGTGGTGGTGACGCGGGGGTGTGTGCGGGGCGGGCGGGTGCGCCGCCCGCCCGCCCCGGGAGGTGGGTCAGCCCGTGATGTTGACGGGCCGGTAGGCGTGGTAGCCGTCGCGGCCGTTCACCCCGTAGGAGTGCTGCTTCCAGCGGGTCCCGGCGCCGCCGGCCTGCTCGTAGGACTTGTAGGCGGTGCGTGCGCTGTTGGCCCAGCCGTCGAAGATGACGACGTGGCGGTAGTCGGCGCTGCTGCTGTTCGCCTTGATGACGAGGTCGCCGGGTGCCAGGTCCTTCATCGCGATCCGGCGGGTGAAGCCGTTGTTCTTCAGCGCGACGGTGTTGGGTCCCGGCTTGGCCAGACCCAGTGCCATGGAGACGTATCCGGAGCAGTCCTGCCGGTAGCCGTCCTTCCAGTACTTGGTCTGGCTGTAGGGCACGGGGCGGCCGTTGTTGGCGGTCAGCCAGGTCTTGGCACGTGCCAGTACCTGGGCCCGGGTGATCCGGGGCGCCGCCCGGAAGGCGTCGGGGGCGAGGGTGCCCGCCGGCGCCGCCATCGGTGCGGTGGGCGCCGCGGGGGCGGCGGGGGCGGTGGGCGCCGTCAGCGCGAGGGTTCCGGCGGTCAGGACCGCCGTCAACGCCGCCATGTACCACCGGCGGGTGGAGTTGTGGGTCATGGGATCTCCTGGTTCTCGTGTACGTGGTGTGTGTGGTGCGGGGTGGAAGGGCGCTCCGCTCCGCCCCGGCCCCCGGGAAGGGGGTACGGCGGCGCACCGGGGCGACGTCGGGCCCGCCACGGGTCGTGGAGGAGCCGGCCCGGCGCGTTCTCGGGGCGTGGGGAGGGGAGTCCGGTCCGTCCTGGGACGGCGTTCACGCGGTCGGCGTGGAAGACGCGGTGGTGGTCACCGCGGGCCGCCGGACCGGATGGAAAGGAGTCTGCGGGAGCCGGAGCGGGCCCCGCAATGCCATCCCGTTTGCTTCAGCGATGTCGGGATCCCTAAGGTTTTGACCTGCTGGGACATGACCGTCCCGGGACAGGACACGGCCGTTCGGGGGAGCCGCGGACGGCCGGCGAAGGGGGCGACCGTGACGGGCACCGACGATCGACACGCGACTCCGGCGCAGCGACTGGGAACCGCGCTGAAGGAACTGCAACAGCGCTCCGGGCGCACACTGCGCTCGCTGGAGTCGGAGTTGAACATCAGCGACTCGTCGCTCTCGCGCTACTTCCTGGGCCGGACGGTGCCGCCGTGGGCGACGGTCCGCGAGCTGTGCCAGGCGCAGGGCGCGGACCCGGACGCGTACCGCACCCTGTGGGAGGCGGCGGACCGGAGCCAGCCGAAGCAGGCGGGCGCCGAGCCGGAACAGAACGTCAGTTCGCGAACGCGATGGTGGTGGTGGACGTTGCTGCGCCGTCGCGCGGAGCTGTGGGCACGCCGCCGCTGGGTGTGGGTGGTCGGGGGCGCCTGCGGCGGTCTGCTGTGCGGGGGCCTGGTGACGGCGTACCTGCTGTGGCCCGCGGAGTCCGCCCCGGGCCAGGGCGCCGCAGGCGGACAGGCCTCGGCCCGGGCGCTCGGACCGGGCGGTTCGCGGCAGCCCGAAGGGCCGCGGATCTTCGTCAACCGGGCCACGGGGAGCTGCCTGGACCACAGCCTCGACCAGGGGTTGCGCACCTTCGCGCCCAACGGGATGAGCTACCAGCGGTGGACGGTGAACCCGCTCCCCGACGGCGGCAGCGAACTGCGCAACCACGCCACGGGCGCCTGCCTGGACGACCACGCCACCGGGCTGCGCGGGGCGACGTGCGCGCGGACGGCTTCCCAGCGGTGGACGGTGACCTCGTTCGCCGACGCGTCGGCCGAGGTCAAGAGCCGCTCCACGGGGACCTGCCTGGCCGACGGCGAGCAGGGGCTCAGGGCGACGCCCTGCGACGGTTCCGACGCCCAGCGGTGGGGCTGAGGGGGCTCAGCGCCTGAGGGGGCTCAGCGCCGGGTCGCTCCGGCCGCCGGGGCCAGGGCGGGGCGGCCGTCCGTGAAGTCGAGGCCGAGGGCGTGCAGGACGCGTCGCCTCCCGTCGTGGCTCCAGCCGTGGAAGAGGATCCGGTCCCGTCCGTCGGGTCCGGTCACGACGTCCTGGCCGCCGGGGCCCCGTACGGCGTGGCCGAGGGACACGGTGGACATCAGCGGCTCGGGGGCCTTCACGTAGGGGCCGGTGAGGCGGTCGGACACCGCGTGGCCGGTGGAGTAGCCGTGGTCCCCGTAGAAGCCGGCCGAGTAGAACAGGACGTAGCGGCCGTCGCGTCGCACGAGGGTCGGGGCCTCGACGACCTTCCCCTCCCAGTCGAGGTCCTGGCCGATGAGGACGACGGGATCGCCCGTGGTCCGCGTGCCGTCGCGGGAGACGGGTTGCAGGTGGATCCGGGTGGGCAGTTCGCAGCAGTTGCCGTCGCTCTTCCACAGCAGGTAGCGGCGGGCGCCCTCCGTGTAACTCGCCGCGTCGATGGCGCCGCCCTGTTCGACGGGGCAGACCAGCGGCTTGTCGCCGGTGGGCCGGAAGGGCCCGTCGGGCGTGGCGGAGAGCGCGACGCCGACGCACTGCCTGCCGCCGGCCCGGTCGCGGGCGGTGTAGTGCATGGTGAAGCCGCGGCCGTTGTCGAAGACCTCGGGGGCCCAGACGAGCGTGCGCACGGGTTCGGCCCAGGAGCCGAGGTCGGGCAGGACGTCTTCCTCGACCGGCGTCCAGTGGATCAGGTCGGTGGAGGTGGCGTGTTGGATGTTGGTCTTCTCGCCGTGGGTGGCGTAGGCGTGGTAGGTCCGGCCGACCTTCACGACGTCGGGGTCGGGGAAGTCACGGTCCAGGACCACCGGGCCCGGCGCCGGATCCAAGGCGGACGCGGGGGCGGAGGCGGGGGCGCCGGCGGCGAGGAGGCAGGCGGTCACGACCGCGAGCGAGCGTCCGAGGCGGCGTACGGCGGTGCGGGACACCGGGTTCCTCCCTGTGGTGCGGGGGCCTGGGGCGGCCGTGTCGCCGGTTCAACGCCCGGGGCCGCTCCGGGTTTCGGTGTTCACAGCAGCGGGGCCAGGGCCAGGCCGGCGGCGCGCAGGGCCGGGGCGTAGGAGGTGATCTCCTCCAGGGGGACCAGGAAGGTGACGGTGGTGACGCTGACCCCGCCGAGGGGGCGTCCGGCCGGGTCCAGGACGGCGGTGCCGATGCACCGGATGGTCGCCTCGTTCTCCTCGTCGTCCAGCGCGTAGCCCTCCACCCGGGCCAGGGCGCGTTGGGCGTCGAGGGCGTGGCGGGTGGTGAGGGTCCTCGGCGTGCGGGCGGGCAGGCCGGTGGCGGCGACGATCGCGTCGACCTCCTCGTCCGGGAGGTGGGCGAGGAGGCTCTTGCCGATGGCGGTGGAGTGCAGGGGCATCCGCATCCCGATCCGGGAGGCCGTGCGGATGGGTTGGTCGCCCTCCACCTTCCGGATGTAGGTGAGGGTCTCCCCCGTGCGCAGGGCCAGGTGGACCGTCTGTCCGGTCGCGCGGTGGAGGTCGGCGAGGATCCGTTCGATGCTCGCGGGCTCGGCCGCGCCGACCCGGGCGGCGAGGGCGCGCAGCCGGGGTCCCGCCGTGTAGCGGCTGTCGCCGTCCACGCGGACGAAGTCCTGCTCGACGAGGGAGGCCAGGATGCGGAAGGTGCTCGACTTGGGGACCGCGGCGGCGGTCGTCAGGTCGGCGAGGCGGTGGGGGCCGCCGGGCGCCGCGACCGCTTCGAGGACCCGCATCGACTTCTCCAGCGCCGAGCCGGCGGCGGAGGTCCGCCCGCCGGTCCGCGGGGGCGGGGCGTCGGCGGCGGGGCCGCTCGCGGGCTCTTCGTCGGTGGACACGGGCTCTCCCCGTCTGGGTCGGTGCGTCGATCACGTGCCGCTCCAGGGTACGGGGCGGCGGGGGCGGTGATCTCCCGGCCGGCCCGGCCCCGGTGGATCCGGCGCCGGACCCGGCACCGGAGGGTGCGGACGTCGGAGAGGGCCCCGGGCGCGAACGCCCGGGGCCCTCTTCGGTGCGGATTCGCCCCGCCCCACCCCCGTGGGGGCAGAACGAACCCGGTCTCGGTGGCCCGCTCAGGCGGGCGACACGGGCGCGGGGAGGCGGCGGGCCAGGTGCCGCGCCACGTCCACGACCGTGCGGTCGGCCAGATAGGGGCCGATGATCTGGACGGCCAGGGGCAGTCCGGCGGCGGTCCGGCCGGCGGGCAGGACCACGGCGGGCAGCCGGACGTGCCCGGCGAGGTTGAGCCACGCCGTCTGGTCGAAGTACGGGCGCTTCGCGCCGTCGACCGTGATGGAACGCTGCGGGACCGGCGTGCCCGTCTGGTCGTCCACGGCCGCGGTCGGCGCGGCCGCGGTGATGAGCACGTCGTGGGTGGTGAAGTAGTCGGCCCAGCGTCCGCGCAGCTTCTCGCGCTCCTCGTTCGCCCGCAGCCAGTCGCGGTGGTGCATGGTGCGCGAGCGCAGGAACAGCGCGCCGGGGTGGTCCGCGGGCAGCTTGTCGGCCGCCGCGACGTCGTCGGCGAAGCCGTCGTCGGTGGCGGTGGCGCTCGTGGTCGCGTACATGAGGCGCTGGAACAGCCTGTCGCTCGCGGCGAGGTCGACGGGTCGGGTGCTGTCGTCGACGGTGGCGCCCGCGGCGCGTACGAGGTCGGCGACGCGGGCCAGGAGGTCGCGGGTCTCCCGGTCGACGTGGCAGTACGGGTCGTCCTGCCACAGGCCGACGCGGTAGCGGCCCAGGTGTTCGTGGCGGGGCGCCGGCAGTTCGATGCGCCAGGCGGCGGCGTCGGCGGGGGCCGGGGCGGCGAGGACGTCCAGGAGGAGGTCGAGGTCGTCGACGTCGCGGGCGATCGGGCCGAGGCTCAGCATGTCGGAGTCGGTGATCCAGCCGGGCGGGCGGGGGATGTGGCCCCGGGTGGGGACGATGCCGCCGCTGGGGCGCAGCGCGTACACGCCGCAGTAGGCGGCCGGCAGCCGCAGGGAGCCCGCCAGGTCGGAGCCGAGTTCGAGGCTGGTGAGGCCCGCGGCGACGGCCGCCGCGGGGCCGCCGGAGGATCCGCCGGCGGTCTTCGTGTGGTCGTGGGGGTTCTTCGTCGTGCCGAACAGCGGGTTCGAGGTCTGGAGGTCCTGGCACATCACCGGCACGTTCGTCTTGCCGACGATGACGGCGCCGGCGGCCCGCAGCCGTGCCACGGCGTCCGCGTCGCGGTCGGGGACGTGGTCGGCCAGGTCGGGCGAACCGCAGGTGGTGCGCAGGCCCTTCGTCTCCAGGGCGTCCTTGACGGTCATGGGCAGGCCGTGGAGCGCGCCGAGCGGCCTGCCGGTGGTGGCGAGGTGGCGGTCGGCGGCGTCGGCCGCCGCGCGGGCCCCGTCGGCGTCGAGGGTGACGACGGCGTCGAGTCCGGGGTTGGTCTTCTCGATGTGCAGCAGGTACCGCTCCACCAGGGCGCGGCTGGTGACGGTGCGCCGGCGCAGCGCGGCGAGCTGGGCGTGCGCGGGCTCCAGGTGCAGTCGTTCCACGGGTACGGGGTGCGGGGGCGTGGGTGTGCCCTCGCCCGCGCGGGAGCGCCCGGCGGCGGAGGCGGCGGCCATGCCCGCGGCCGCGGCGACGGCCGTGGAGGCGATGAGCAGGGTGCGTCGGAAGATCACGAACGGGCTCCTGAGGTGGTGCCGCGGAGGTCGACGGCGGTGCGGCTCGGGCGCGGGGGGAGGGCGAAGTGGGCGGCGACGCGTTGCAGGTGGAGCAGTTCGTCCTCGGTGGTGGGGAGGGCGAGTTCGGCGTCGGCGTACTCGTCGGGGTGTTCGACGGGGGCGTCGGCGGCGTGCCGTACGAGGGCGTCGCGGATCTGGTCAGCGGTGACGGCGGCCGCGAGTTCGGCTCCGGTGAGGCCTTCGGCGGTGCGCAGGCGCTCGGCCTCCTCGCGGGTGGCGGGGTCGAGGTAGCGGCGCATCAGCTTCTGGCCCTGGCGGATCTCGACCCGGCGGCGCAGCAGGGGGAAGTGGGCGTCCTTGCCGCGCAGCACGTCCTGGAGCTGGCGGGCGGGACGGCGCAGGGTGATGCCGGGGTCGGCCTCGTCGAGCGCGGACCACAGGGCGTTCAGCCGGCGGTAGCGGACGTGCGCGGTGGCCCAGGCGCGGGCGTGGGTGGTGCGCCGGGCCAGGGTGGGGATGAGGTAGCCGATCTGGGTGAGGGTGGCGCCGATGTCGCCGCAGGCCCAGGCGAACCCGTTGAGCCCGGTGACGCCGAAGCCGACCTCGGCCCCGATGATGCCGCTGATGCGGATCCCGCTGTAGCCGAGGGTGATGACGGCTCCGACGGTGACCAGGCGCAGGCTGAAGGCGATGGAGCGGTTCGTGGCGGTGCGGGCGTAGCGCCGGCAGGAGCGCGCCAGGTAGATCTCGGCGACGGTGTAGGTGCCGAAGTAGAGCAGGACGTAAGCCTGGAAGAAGGGGTCGTGCGCGTAGTAGAGGGAGAAGTCGGTGGGCCGGGTGGTGGCCGGGGTGAGCAGGACGAACAGCACGGCCATGGCCGCGATGACGACACCCGCGACGCCGAACAGGAGCGCGCCGCGCCCGCGGGCCTCGCGCGGCGGCTTGGACCAGTGCGCGAGGACGTTGCCCTGGAGGGCGAAGACGAGGATGACGCAGCTCTGGGCGAGGGGGACGACGATGTTCGGGACGCCGAGGAGTCCGTCGACGCGTACCCACACCCAGGTCAGGGAGAGGGCGTAGCTGAGCGCGGAGAAGCCGTAGGTGAAGGCGAGGGCGACGAGCGCGGGCTCGCGGCGGCTCCTGCCGAGGTCGCGCAGGAGTATGAGGAACCCGGTACCGGCGATGGCCAGACACAGGGGGTGAAGGATGTCTTTCACGGAGTCCTGTTCGGTCAGCGCAGCAGCGTGCGGGTGATGGGGTCGGCTTCCTCCCGGGGTGCGCGGGCGCGGGGGGCGCTCACGTGCTCCTGGAGGAGGGACCCGAGCATCTCGGCCTCGAACTCGTCCGGCTCGGTGTAGCGGGTGCGGCCGAGGACGAGTTGGACGGTGGCGGGGTCGATGTCGGTGATGAGGCCGCCGAGGTTGGCGGTGTCCATCGGGGTGTTGCCGCGGTGGTTCCTGAGCATGTGGCCGAACTCGTGGCCGACGATGATCTCGGCGTGGGCGCGGCTGATGGCGGTGTCGTAGAAGACGTAGTCGGTGTCGCCCGTGGCCAGCCACAGGCCGCAGGGGGCGGAGGCGTCCAGGGAGTCGGGGTCGGTGGGGTCGGAGGCGAAGGGCATCAGGCGGATCGACCGGTCGAGGCGTTCCTCCACGAAGGGCACGAGGTCGAGGACGGAGTCGACGGCGGGGAGGTCGAGGCTCTCGACGAACTCCCGCCCCCTGCGCTCGATCTCGTCCGCCGCGCGGTGGGCCTCACGGGCGGTCGCACGGTTACGCCGGCTGAGCCACATGGAGCTTCCCTTCCTCACGGAGCCACCCGATCCGATGGCGGGTCCCACGGTCGGTGCCCGCCGCGGTCACGGCAGGTCCCTCGCGGGCACGCCCGACCCGGCCGGTCCGCCCGCCGCGTCCAGGCCGTCGGACTCCTCGGGCTCGTCGGGCAGGCCTTCTTCCTTGCGTACGGCGTCGAGGGCCGCCAGGACCTTGCGCCGGCCGGCGGCGGAGACGCCCATCGCCCGCAGGGCGATCCGTTCGACGCCGTTCTCCTTCAGCTTGCGCAGGATCTCGAACTGCGTGGCGACCTTCACCGTCACCTCGTCCTCGACGAAGTAGGCGGCCTCCACGCCGAAGAACCTGGCGAGCAGGGGGACCATGGTGATCGTCGGCGTGCGCTTGCCGGCCCGCAGGTAGCTCAGGTGGGCGCGGGTGTAACTGTCCTCGCCGTACGACGAGATGGTTCGGGCGACGTGCGCGTTGGTGTACTCCTCCGCGCCCGGCGGACGCACCCGGTCGAACAGGAAGTTCAGGCGGTCACTGAAGGAAGCGCCTGGTCCCGGTACCGGAAACGGAACCGGCCGGGGCGCTTCGGGCCCGTCGGGGCCCTCTTCTGAATCCACCACTGGGTGCTGCTCCCTCTCCTCGGGCGTAACTATAGTTGACGCCCGCTGTCCGTAACTATAGTTGACGCCGCGGTGGCGCCCGGACCCGGATCGGGATGTGGCCGAAAGATCGCGGTCGAACGGGGACGGGTCCCGGGCGCGGAGGGCACCGGACGGGGACGGACCGAGGGTGCGAACGGGGCCGAAACGGCGGCCCCACCCGCGCGGCAGCGGCGGCGGGTGTGACGGGCCGGACCCCGGGCCGCGGTGGGGCGCGGCGGGGCGGGCGGAGCGGCCGCCCGTGGGGTCCGGGCCCGTCGTCGTCAACCTACGTTCGCGGTGCGGTCGATCGCGAGGGACTCGTACCCGGGATCGTGGTGTTTTTCTCCGGTGTCCGCACCGCTGCCGGTCGAGCCGGCGGCGGGTGGCCGGGCGGTGACGCAGGCACGGTACTCCCCCGGCGAGAGCCCCGTCTCGCGCCGGAAGAAACGGCTGAAGTAGGCCGGATCCGCGAAACCGGTGTCCCGCGCGACCTGCCGAATCGTCAGGTCGGTGCGCGAGAGCAGGCGTTTGGCCTCCAGCGTCTGGCGGCGGCGCATCAGCCGCCCGGGGGTCTGCCCGGTGGCCTCCTTCACCAGGAAGTGCAGGTGGCCGCTGGAGACCCCGAGTTCCCTCGCGACGGAGGACACCGAGCGTTCGGTCCCGCCCGGGGCGGCGATGAGCCGGGTGAAGGCGCCCGCCAGGTCGACGGCGCGGCGCGCGGGCGCCGGCGGCCGGTCGCTCTCCGGCGCCTCGCAGGCGCGCAGCGCCAGGACGATCAGGATGTGCAGGTAGGCGTTGAGGACCCCGGCGTAGCCCTCGCGCAGGGTGCCGTACTCGTGCCGCATCGCCTCCAGCACGCGCGCGAGGGCGTCCTGTCGCCCGCCGAGCCGCAACCAGGGGCGTTCGGCGAGCCGTTCCAGCGCCGCGGCGTCCCCGGGGTGGGTGAGGAGGAAGTCCTCGTTGAAGAGGATCACCTGTCCCGTGAGCCCTTCGACGTCCTGCCAGTGGTGGACCTGGCCGGGGGTGATCACGCACAGGTGGGGCGGGTCCAGGACCCGGTGCGTGAGGTCGAGGACGTGCGTGCCCCGTCCGCCGGTGATGTGGAGGATCTCGTAGAAGGCGTGGCGGTGGGGGAAGTCGGCGCGGGCGAGCGGGCCGATCTCGTCGAAGGATCCGATGGCGAAGGGCAGCAGGTGCGGCAGGGGCACCTCCAGGCGGTGCAGGGGCGGTTCGCCCTTCCGGGAGGTGCTCATGGGGTGATCCGTAACGCGTTCATCGGGCCAGTCTGGAACGGCCCCCGCGCGGTGGTACAGGCCACGGACCGGCCATCGGACGACCGGGGGAAGGGGCCGGTCGGGACCCCTGACACGGGATTGTCAGTACGCACCGTTACTGTTCCGGCAACCGATCACATGGGGAAAGCGGAGGGGCCGTGCAGCGCTGGGAGTTCGTCGGGGACACGTCGTCCAAGTTCTGGGAGGGCGGCGTGGAGGGCACTTCGGTGAGCCTGCGCTTCGGCCGGACCGGCACCACCGGGCAGTCACAGGTCAAGGAGTTCGCCACCCCCGAGGAGGCCGCGGCCTACTTCGCCAAGGCCGTCGCGACCCGTGAGAAGAAGGGGTACGGACGGGTCGGGGAGGCCGCGCCGCAGGCGCCCGCCGAGGCCCCCCGCGCATCGGCCGCCGCCCCCGCCGCGCCCGAACCGACCCCCGGGCCGGCGCCGGACGCGGCGGCCCCCGCGCCCGCCGCCCTCCCCCGGGACGAGGACGTCTTCGTCCTCCCCGAGGCCTGGAAGCGGAACGTCCTTCCGCGCCGGGGCGGGGTGCCCCGACCCACCGCCCCCGACACCGAAGCCGGCGCCCGGACGCGGGCCTGGATCGACGGGGAAATCGGCCACATCACCGACGTACTGGATTGCGCCGACAGCGATCCCGAACTGGTCGAGGCCGCCCGGGCGCACCTGACGGGCGCGACCGACCCCGTCGGCGCCGCCGTACTGGCCCGCCTCGCCCGCCCCGGGGCGAAGGGACTCGGCCCGGAGCTGTTCGTGGACGCGTGGGCGCTCGACCACGGGCTGCCGTTCGCCGCCCGCGCGGCCCTGGAGTACGGGCAGCTGACCCCGGGCTGGTACGGCGACAACGGCAAGGTGACCGTCACCGGCATCGCCCGGAGCCCCGAGAACGGCGGCTGGGGCAGGCCCTCCCAGCCGGTGGCGGAGCGCGCCCGCCGCCTGCTCGCGTGCGCCGACGAGGCGGACTACCGGGCGGCCGTCGCCGTACTGGGCGCACAGCGCGGCAGCCCGCGCCGGCGCATCCACGTCTCCTTCCTGGTCCCGTCCGAACAGGACTGGGTCACCGAGTGCTGCGTCGACCCGGCGACCGCCCGCTACGACTCCCACGCCGAACGCGTCATGCTCGCCTCCTCGCTCGGCACCGCCGAACAGCTCGCCGCGCTCCTGCCCGGAGGCGGCTTCGACCTCGGCTGGCGGGCCTGGTCCGCGCAGCTGGTCGCGACGACCGCCGACGGCCTCGGCGCGGCCCTCACGCCCCTGGTCATCGACAACCTGAACCGGCGTTGGCTCGACGCCGAGACCATCCGCGACCTGTCCGAGGTCCTCGCCGAACTGCCCGGTGACGAAGCCCTCGGGTTCCTGATCGACCGCATCGACGACAAGTCCTCGCGGGCCGGCCTGACCACGGCCGTCCGCCGCTTCCCGGTGCGCGCGATGCGGCTGCTCGCCGAAGCCGCCCGCGGCACCTCCGCGAACGCCGCCCTGGCCGGCCGTCTGCTGCGCACGCACGTCGCCGCCCACCGCGAACTGGCCCTGTCCGTACTGGACGGGCTGCCGGCCCCGGCCGCCGCCCTCATCGGTCCGTGGGCCCGCCGCGAGGGAGCCCTGCCGCCGGCCGACCCGGCCGGGCTGCCCGAGGTGTTCACCAGCCCGCCGTGGACGCGGGGCGGGCCGCGCGCCAAGCCCCGTACGGTCGCCGGGTTGACGGCTCCCGCGGAGCCCCGGATGAGCTGGCGCGACGGGGAGCGCGAACAGTGGAACTCCGTCGACAACGACTTCGTGTCCTGGGCGCGCCACCACGACCTGGAGCGGCTCGCCGCCGAGCGGCGGGCGGGGCGCCTGGACAACGCGTGGGACCTGCTGGCCCTGTTCGGGGCCGGTCCCGCCGAAGTGGTCCGTCCGCTCCTCGCCGAATGGGACGGCCCCGACTGGAGCTACGACGGCGCCTCGACCTTCACCCCGCTGATCGCCCGCCACGACACGGCCGCGCTGCGGATGGCCCTCGGCATCGCGGGCCGGCTCCCCGCCACCATGGGCGTACTGCTCCAGCCCTACGTGGACGTGCGGGTGGCCCGGCTGATGGCCGACTGGCTGGTCCGGCTGAAGTCCGGTGGGCTGCACGGGCGCGCCTGGCTCGTCCGCCACGCCGGCGACGCCGCCCACCTCCTGGTCCCCGATGCCCTCGGCGCGCCGGGCAAGGCCCGCGAGGCCGCCGAGGCGGCGCTGCGCACGATCGCCGGCGCCCACGGCACGCACACCGTCCGGGAGGCCGCGGCCCGGTACGGCCCCGAGGCCGAGGAGGCGCTCGCGGACTTCCTCGCCGTCGACCCGCTGGTGACCGCGCTGCCGGCCCGCCCGACGACGCCCGGGCCCTGGGCCGATCCCGAGGCGCTGCCCCAGGTACGGCTCCTCACCGGCGAGGCCCTGCCCGCGGAGGCCACGCGCACCCTGCTGCGCATGCTGGCGTTCGGTACGCCCGGCGCCCTCTACCCGGGTGTGGAGCAGGTCCGCGAGATCGCCGACCCGGGCTCGCTCGCGGCCTTCGGGTGGGCGGTGTTCGAGGAGTGGCGCATGGCCGGCATGCCCCCGAAGGACGCCTGGGCCCTGCACCAGCTCGGCGGCCTCGGCGACGACGACACCGTCCGGCTGCTGAGCCCCGTCATCCGTGACTGGCCGGGCCAGGGCGCCCACCACCGAGCCGTGGACGGCCTGGAGGTACTGGCCTCGATCGGCAGCGACGCCGCCCTGCTCAGCCTGCACTCCATAGCCCAGCGGGCGAAGTTCAAGGCCCTCAAGGCCCGGGCCGGCGAGAAGATCGCGGAGGTGGCCGCGGGTCTCGGGCTGACCGGGGAGCAGCTGGCCGACCGTCTGGTGCCCGACTTCGGGCTGGACGCGAACGGTTCCACCGTCGTGGACTACGGTCCGCGCCGCTTCACCGTGGGCTTCGACGAACAGCTGCGCCCCTACGTGGCCGACGCCACCGGCAAGCGCCTGAGGGACCTGCCCAAGCCGGGCGTGAAGGACGACCCCGAGCTGGCGCCCGCCGAACGCAAGCGGTTCGCCGCGCTGAAGAAGGACGTACGGGCGATCGCCGCCGACCAGGTGCGCCGCCTGGAGGCCGCGATGGTCGACGGCCGGACCTGGGACGCCGCGGAGTTCCGGCAGCTGTTCGCCGGGCATCCGCTGGTGTGGCACCTGGCGCGCCGGCTGGTCTGGCGGGCCGAGGACGCCGGGAGGACGGTCCACTTCCGGATCGCGGAGGACCGTACCCTCGCCGACGCCGACGACGAGGCCCTCGTCCTGGGCCCCGACGCCGTCGTGAGCCTGCCGCACCCGCTGAACCTGGGGGCGGACGCCCTCGCCGCGTGGTCGGAGCTCTTCGCCGACTACGAGATCGTGCAGCCGTTCCCCCAGTTGGGCCGGACCGTGCACGCGCTCGCCGCGCAGGAGTCGTCGGGCCACCGCCTGACGCGGTTCGAGGGCGTCACCGTCCCCGTCGGCCGGCTGCTCGGCCTCACCAAGCGGGGTTGGGCGCGGGGCGTCCCGCAGGACGCCGGGGTGGAACGGTGGATCTCCCGCCGCCTGGGCAAGGAGCGGTACCTCGTCATCGCCCTGGACATGGGCATCGCCGTGGGCATGGCCGGGGAGTTCCCCGACCAGCTGCTGGAGACGGTCTGGCTGGACACGATGCCCCGCGACTACTGGCGCAGCCAGTCGTACCCGTTGACCTTCGCCGACCTCGACCCGGTCCTGGCCTCGGAGGTCATCGCCGACCTGACGGAGCTGACGGCATGAGCCCCGACCCGCGCGGGACCGCCCGCGACGTCCAGCGCCCGCCCGCCGAGGTCCGCTTCGCCGAGGAGCTCGCGGCGCTGCGGGAGTCCGACGACGCGCCCCGGCCGCCGGGCTGGCGGCTCAGCCTGCGCGCGGCGCTGCGGTTCGTCGCCGGGGATCCGGACACCGGTGTCAGCCGGAAGTTCGTCGGCGACCGTTCCCTCGTCGAACGCGCCCTGGTCGCGCTGGCCACCAACCGCGGCCTGATGCTCGTCGGGGAACCGGGCACGGCCAAGTCCCTGCTGTCCGAGCTGATCGCCGCTGCGGTCAGCGGCGACTCGACGCTCGTCGTCCAGGGCGGCGCGGCCACCACCGAGGACCAGATCAAGTACTCCTGGAACTACGCGCTCCTGGTCTCCGAGGGCCCCTCCGAACGGTCCCTGGTGCCCGCGCCGGTCCTGCGCGGGATGCGCGAGGGCCGGCTGGTCCGGTTCGAGGAGATCACGCGGTGCCCCCTGGAGGTGCAGGACTCGCTGCTGTCCCTGCTGTCCGAGCGGGTGGTCACCATTCCCGAGCTGCCCGGCGAGGCCGGACTGGCCTTCGCCGCGCACGGGTTCAACGTGATCGCCACCGCCAACACGCGCGACCGGGGCGTCAACGAGATGAGCGCCGCGCTCAAGCGCCGCTTCAACTTCGAGACGGTCTTCCCGATCGCGGACCGCGACACCGAGACCGCGCTGGTCGAGGCGGAGGCGAGCGCGCTGCTGCGCGCGTCCGGCGTGGCACTGGCGCCCGACCCCGACGTGATCGAGGTCCTCGTCACCACCTTCCGCGAACTGCGGGCCGGCGCCGACGGCGGGCCCGGCGGACCGGGCGGCGGCTCCGACCGGATGAACGCCGTGATGAGCACCGCCGAGGCGGTCGCCGTCGCCCACGCGGTCGGCGTACGGGGCTGGTTCCTGCGCGGCGAACCGGGCGACGCCTCCGACCTGGTGACGTGCCTGGCGGGCACCGCCGCCAAGGACAGCCCCGAGGACCTGGCCCGACTGCGCCGCTACCTGGAACAGCGCGCGGCCCGGCGCACCGGGGCGGCCTGGCGGGACCTGTACGCCGCCCGGCACCTGCTGGCGGGGTGAGGGCGGTGAGCACCCCGGTCGCCCACTTCCTCGGCGTCCGCCACCATTCGCCGGCCTGCGCCCGGCTGGTCGCGCGCGCCATCGCCGCGCTGCGTCCGACCCACGTGCTGGTGGAGGGGCCCGTCGACCTCAACGACCGGCTCGACGAGCTGCTGCTCGGGCACCGGCTGCCGATCGCCGTGTTCAGCCACCACCGCGACGAGGAGGGCTCCTCCACCACGTGGACGCCCTTCTGCGCCTACTCCCCCGAGTGGGTGGCGCTCACCGAGGGGCGGGCCGCCGGCGCGCTGGTCCGCTTCATCGACCTGCCCGCCTGGCATCCCGCCTGGGCCGGTCGCACCAACCGGTACGCGGACGCCGAGGTGCGCTACGAACGGGCCACGGCCCGGCTGTGCGAGCGGTTCGGGGTGGACTCGCCCGACGCCCTGTGGGACCGGATGTTCGAAGCGGAGGGGGCCGGTGGGCAAGGGGAGTTCCGCGATCACCCGGAGTTCCCGGGGCAGCCGGAGTGCGCGGAGTCCCCGGAGTCCTCCGGGTTCCCGGACGGCGGCTTCGCCGATCGGCTGGCCCTGTACTTCGACGTGGTGCGCGGCGACACCGAGGCCGACGACGCGGACCGGGCGCGCGAGGAGTACATGGCGTCCTGGGTCCGCGCCACCCTGGCGGAGCCGGGCGCCGGGCCCGTGCTCGTCGTCACGGGCGGCTTCCACCGCCCGGCGCTCGTCGCCCTCACCGCAGCGGACGACGCCGGGTCGGAGCCTCCCGAGCTCCCCCGACCGGCACCGGGGGCGCTCGCCGGCAGTCACCTCGTCCCGTACTCGTTCCACCGCCTCGACTCCTTCACCGGCTACCAGTCCGGCATGCCCTCGCCGGGCTACCACCAGAACCTCTGGGACCACGGCGCCCGCGCCGCCGGACGGATGCTCGTGGACGACGTCACGCGGCGGCTGCGCGCCCGGGGGCAGCACGTCTCCACGGCCGCGCTGGTCTCGGCGCGGGCCGGCGCGCAGGGCCTGGCGGCGCTGCGCGGCCACCGCCACCCGGCCCGGCTGGACCTGCTCGACGGGCTCGCCGGCGCCCTCCTCGACGAGGCCGTCGACGCACCCCTGCCCTGGACCCGGCGCGGCCCGCTGCGCCCGGGCACCCACCCGGTCCTCGTCGAGATGGTGGCCGCCGGCTGCGGCGAGCGCACAGGCCTGCTCCACCCGGACACCCCCCTGCCGCCGCTCACGCACGACGTCGCCGAGCAGCTCGCGGCACACGGCCTGGACGTGGACCGGGCCGTGACCCTGCGTCTGACCGAGCCCCGCGGCCTGGCCGCGAGCCGTGTCCTGCACCGGCTGCGGGTCCTCGGCGTCCCCGGCCCGCACCGGACGCGGGGGCCGGTGGACGGCGGCGACCCGGAGTCCGTCGAGCGCTGGGAGCCACGGCCCGAAGCCGACGCCGCCGGCCGGCAGGCCGCGCTGGTCGAGGCGGCCGGGTACGGCATGACCCTGGAGGACGCCGCCGCCCGCGCCCTCGGCGAGCGGATCCGGGACGCCGGCCCCGGGCCCGACGCCCTCGCCGCCACCCTCTTCGACGCCGTCACCTGCGGGGCCACGGACCTCCTGGGTCCGCTCCTCGCGGAGTTGAGGGCCGCCGTGGACCGGGCGGCCGACCCCGGCCCGCTCGGCGCGGCCCTGCACACCGCCCTCGGGCTGTGGCGGCACGACCGGGTGTACGGGGTCGGCGGGGACCCCCTGCTCGGCGCCTTCGTGGACGCGGCCGTCACGCGCGTGCTGTGGCTGGCCGAGGGGCTGCACGGCTCCGGCGGCCCGGACCGGGGACGACTGCGCGCCCTGACCGGCGTCCGGGACGCCCTGCTGCACGCGGCGCCGCTGGTGTCCCTCGACCGGGCCGCGGTGACGGCCGTGTGCGCCCGGATCGCAGCCGACCCGGCCGCGCCCGCGGACCTGCGCGGCGGCGCCTTCGGGCTGTGCCGCGTCCTGGAGGAGACGGGCGGCGGCGTCCGAGCGGCCGGTGACCCCGTCGTCGCGGTGCGCGCCGTCGCCGGCACCGCGGCCCTCGGCGACTGGCTGGCCGGGCTGTTCGCGGTGGCCCGGGAGGAGCTGACCGCGCCGGGAGCGGCCGGTCCCGCGGAGCGGGGCGCTCCGACCGGCACGCTGCTCGGCGTACTGGACGCGCTGGTCACCGAACAGTCCGGGGAGGAGTTCCTCGCCGGACTCCCCGCCCTGCGGCAGGCCTTCGCCTGGTTCCCGCCCCGCGAACGCGAACGGATCGCGGCCAGGCTCATCGAACGCCGCGGGCTGCGCGGCTCCGCCCGGGGGCTGCTGCGGACCTCGGCCGATCCCCTGCTCATCGCCCGGGCCCGGCACCTGGAGGCGGACGTGCGAAGCCTCCTGGACCGCCACGGCCTGGGCGTGACCACGAAGCCGTACGGAACGGGAGCGACCCGATGACCGCGCACGCCTCCACCCCCGACCGCGCGCCCGACCGCGACCCCGCGCCCGCTCCCGCGCCCGTCGAGTCGACCGCCGGCGTGACCGAGCCCCTGCCCGATCCGGGGCTGGAGCGCTGGCGGCTCATCCTCGGCGCCCCCGCCGAACGGCACACGGGCCCCTGCCGCGCCGAAGGCCGGTCCCGCGACCGTGCCCTGGAGTGGCTGTACGGCCGCGACCCCGAGCGGGAGCGGCGGGGCGTGCGCCGGGCCGGCGAAGGCCCCTCGGCCGTGACGGCGGTCGACTGGCTCGACGACGTCCACCGGCTGTTCCCGAGGGAGAGCGTCGAACGCCTCGAACGGGACGCCGTCGAGCGGTACGGGATCCACGAGATCGTCACCGATCCGGCCGTGCTCGAACGCGTACGCCCCAGTCCCGCGCTGCTGCGCGCCGTCCTGCGCACCAAGCACCTGATGAACCCCCGGGTGCTGCGCCTGGCCCGCCGGCTCGTCGAGGCCGTGGTGAAGGAGCTGCTGGCCCGGCTCACCCCGGAGATCCGTCGCTCCTTCACCGGCACCCGCTCGCGCCGGCCGAGCTTCGTCCCCCAGTCCAGGAACTTCGACTTCCACGGCACCGTCCGCGCGAACCTGGCCCACTACCAGCCCGAGCACCGCAGGTTGTCGATCGAGCGGCCCCGCTTCTCCTCCCGTACCCGCCCGCACCTGGAGCGGTGGCAGCTGATCCTCCTCGTCGACCAGTCGGGTTCCATGGCGGGTTCGGTCATCCACTCCGCCGTCACCGCCGCCGCCCTGTGGGGGCTGCCCGGGCTGCGCACGCACCTGGTGGCCTTCGACACGGCGGTGGTCGACCTCACCTGCGACGTCACGGATCCGGTGGAGCTGCTGATGCGGGTGCAGTTGGGCGGGGGTACCGACATCGCCCGCGCCGTGGACTACGGGTCCGGGCTGATCGACAACCCCCGGCGGGCCATCGTCGTCCTGATCACCGATTTCTACGAGGGCGGCGACCGCCACCGCCTGGTGCGCGGCGTACGACGGCTCGTGGAGCAGGGCAGCACCGTGCTCGGGCTGGCCGCGCTCGACGAGGACGCGGCGCCCGCCTACGACCGGGACCTCGCCCAGGAGATCGCCGACGCCGGAGCGCACGTCGGGGCCATGACCCCGGGCATGCTCGCCGCCTTCGTCGCCGAAAGGATCGGCCGATGACCCCGGGCGCGGGTTCCACGACGGGCTCCGGCGGCGCGGGCCGGCGCGCCGACCTCCTGGCCCTCACCCCGGACACGCTCGCCGCGCTCACCAACCGGGGCCTGGTCAAACGCGCCGCGCGGGAACTCGCCTCGGGCGCCGGCGCCGAGGTCTGCCTCGCGTCCGACGGCACCCTCACGGGGCGCTATCCCGACGGCACCGAGACCGTGCTGCCGGCGGGCGCCGGCCTCGACCTGGGCCGGTGCGACTGCGGCGCGATCGGTGCCTGCCGCCACCTGCTCGGCCTGGTCCTCGCCTACCGGGCGGGGAGCGGGGCCGAGGGCCCGCGGCCCACCGCCGGCGACGGCCCGGCGCGGGCGGAGGGCGCGGATCCCGTCGACCCGACCGCCGCGCCGGCCGCTCCGGACGCGCGGTACGAGGCGGAGGCCGGGGCGGCCGGCCGCGGGGACGTCGACGCCGCCGGCCGCGGCCCCGGTGCGCGGGCGCCCGAGGCGGTCGCGCCGGGGTCCGTGCCCGCGGGCGCGACCGTCCCCGCGGATGCCTCCGGCCGCGCGGGTGCCACCGGCCGCACAGACCCGACCGTTCCCGCAGGTACCGCCGGCCGCCCGGATCCCACCGGCCCCGCAGGTACCGCCAGCCCGGCAGATACCGCCGGCCGCACAGATGCCACCGCCCCCGCGGGGGCGACCGTTCCCGCGGGTGCCACCGGCCCCACGGACCCGACCGTGCCCGCAGGTACCACCTCCCCCACAGATCCCACCGTTCCCGCAGGTACCGCCGGTCCCGCAGGTGTGACCGCCCCTTCGGGCGCCACCGGCCGGGCAGGTGTCACCGCCCCCGCCGAGGCCGGCTTTCCCGCAGGTGCGACCGCCCGCACGGGTGTCACCGCCCCGGGCGGCCGGGGCTCGGGCGCGGTGTGGTCCCCCGGGGACGTGAGCGACGAGGAGCTGACCGCCGCGCTGGGGGCGCGGGCCGTCACGGCGGCCCGTCGCGCCTTGGCCCGTGGCTACACGGCCCGACTCACCCACCCGAGCGCCGGGTCGCCCGAGGCCCGGGCCGAGCTGGCGACCGCCACCGTCCGGTTCACCGTTCCGGGCGCGCTGGGCTACGCCCTGTCCGACGCCCGTCCCGAGCACCGCGGCGAGGCCGTGGTCCTCGCCGTGTGGGCGTTCCGGGCGGCGCTGGCCGCCGACCCGGCGGACCCGCCCGCCGAGGTGCGGGCCGGCGGGCCGAAGGCGCCGCGCCGGGACGCCGCCGAGACGGCGCGGGCCGCCGCCGACCTCGCCGCGGACCTCCTGCTGGACGGGGCGGCGCACGCCGGCCCGGTCGTCGTGGCGGGCCTGCGCAGGGTGCACCGCGACCTGGTCGGCCACGGGCTGCACTGGACCGCCGACGCCGTCGCCGACCTCGCCGAACAGCTCGCCGAGCACTCCTCGCGCGGCGCCGGACACCGGCCCGAACGGTTCGCGGAACTCCTCGCCGAGGTGGCCGCGCGGCAGCGCGCCGACCGGCACGGCACGGGCGAACCGGGCACGACCCCGCTGCGCCGGGTGCGGCTGACCGCGCTCGGCTGCCGGATCACGGGGGACGAGCTCTCCCGTACGGCGCGGGTGTACTTCGCGCACGCCGCCGCCGGCACCACGCTGGTCCTGCACCGCCGGTGGGAGCTCGCTCCCGACCCGGCGCGGGGCGGGGGGACCGCCCTGACCGGTCCGGAGCTCGCGGGGCGGCGCGTCGCCGGGGCCGCCCTCGGGGCGCTGGCCGCCGGGAACGTGGTCAGCGAGACCGCCTCCCGTACCCCCGGGCACACCGTGACGTTCGGCACGTCGCGGGTCGGCGGTACGGGCGTCACCCCGCTCGGTGCCTCCTGGGCCGGCCTGCCCGAACCCCTGCTCGTACGGGATTTCGCCGCCGAGGCGGACCGGATGCGGACCCGCCCGCCCCGGCCGGTACGGCCCCGGGTGGCCGCCGACGACCTGCGCGTCCTGGTCGCGCACTCCGTGGAGCAACTCGGCTACGACCCGGCCGAGCAGCGCCTGGAGGCCGTGCTGCGCGACGCGGCGGGCCGGCGGGCCGTCCTGGCGGCGCCGTACAACCCGTACGCGCCCGGCGGGCTCGACGCCCTGGCGGGCGCGCTCGCGGCGGCCGGGGACGGCCCCGTCCACGTGAGCGGCTTCGTCCGGCCGGCCGCCGGCTCCGGGCCGGGCGGGAGCGCCGCCCTGGTGGTCGAGCCGCTCGCGGTGCTCCACGGGGCGACGGTGTCGGTCCCCGACCTGGCGCCCGCCGGGCCGTCGGCCGCGCCGCCGCCGGCGGCGGCGCGCCCCGATCCGGATCCGATCTCCGCCGCGCTGGGCGAGGCGCTCGCCGCCCTGGCCGACACCGCGCACCGGGGCCTGCGCCGGCCGGACCGGGCGGGCCCGGACCGGCTCGACCGGGCCGCGACCGCCCTGGAGCGCACCGGCCTGTCGTCGGCGGCCGCTCTGGTGCGCGCCGTGCCGGCCGCCCTGTCCGGACACGACGACGGGGCCGCCGTGGAGTCCTGGACGCGGGCCCACCTGTTCCTGCTGACGGCCTCGGACCTGCACGGCCCGCGGCCTGTGACACTTCCCACCCTCCCTTGACCTGCGAAGAAAGGGTTACCTAACTTCGATTGCATGACCCCCCACGCCCCCACTCCGCCCTCCGGCTCCGGAAACGACACCCCGGGCCTGGTCGACTTCGCGGTCGACCTCAGCGCCCAGGAGGTCCTCCGACGCGCCCAGGTGATGGCCGCGCTGGGCCCCGACTGGGATCCCGTGGAGGTGCTGCTCGGCGAGGAGGCCGCGTACGACCTGCTGTACTCCGGTCTCGACGAGGAGCAGCAGCGGGTCTACGACGACCTGGTCGCGGCCGGGGTGCTGCCGGAGCGGGGGGACGGCCGTGCTGCCTCTTGATCCGCAGGCCGACGCCGGCAGGCGGGCCTGGGTGGCCTGCCCGAACTGTGACGACGTACGGGGCTGCGCTCCGTGCGAGGAGCGGCGTACGTGTTCCACGCACTGGCGCTACCTGCTCACCAACACGGGCAGCCTGCTCCACCTCCAGTGCCCCGGGTGCACCCACGTGTGGGTGCACGAGAGCGGATTCGGCGCCACCCGCTCGCTGTGGGACCGCCTCGCCGGTGGTCTCACCGGCCGCTGACCGGCGGTCGGACGAAAATGGCCGATCGGAGGAAGAGGGAGCCCTCGGGGGCTTCCTAGCCTGGATCGGCACCGCGCATCGGGGGGACCGAACGCGAAGGAAGATCGCCTCCATGGGCAGCAGCAACAACAGTTCCGTCGGTTCCGTCCGCCGGCGTCGACTCGGTTCCACCGCGGCGGCCACGACGGCCGCCCTCCTCGGCCTGCTGGCCGCGACCGGCGCCCCGGCGTCGGCCGCGCCGGGCGGCTCCGCCGACCAGGCGCCCGACCGGGCGGCGGACCGGACCGCCGCCAGGTCCGAGCGGGCCGGTGCGCCCGCCACGGCTCCCCGGGCCGCTCGGGAGGCCGGCGCGGCGCCCGCCGCGGCGACGGTCCCGCTCGACATCACCCGGCTCGCCCAGGGAACGGGCAAGGACATCGCGATCACCATCGACGACGGTCCCGACCCCCGGTGGACCCCGCAGGTGCTGGGCGTCCTGCGCGAGAACCACGTCAAGGCCACGTTCTGCATGGTCGGCACCCGCGCGCAAGCCCATCCGGAGCTGGTGCGGGCGGTCTCCGCAGACGGCCACAAGCTGTGCGACCACTCCGTCGACCACGACGTCACGATGGACCACAAGCCCGTGGCCTACCAGCGCCAACAGATCCTCGACGGCAAGGCCATGATCCAGAAGGCCGTGCCGGGCGTGTCCGTCGACTACTACCGGGCGCCGGGCGGCGCCTTCACGCCCGAGAGCCGTGCCGTGGCGGCCGCGGCCGGCATGCGACCGCTGGGCTGGAGCGTGGACCCGAAGGACTGGAGCCGGCCGGGCCTGAAGGCCATCGTGTCGGCCGTCGAGGCCGACCTGCCCAGGCAGCCGACGGTCCTCTTCCACGACGGCGGCGGCGACCGCAGCGAAACGGTGGCCGCGCTCAAGGAGTACCTGCCGTGGCTGAAGGAGCGTGGCTACACCTTCACCTTCCCGGAGCGCAACGGGCGTTGACCGGTCACACGGTCGGGTTTGCGGGTTGTCGGTCCGGCGGCAACGGCCGTTGCGCGATCGGGTGACGTACCGTCACGCCCCGCGCCCCTCGCCCGTTACGGAGACGAACGCCCCTGCCAGGGGCCCGTTAACGTTCCAGCGAAGGAATACCCGCACATGCTGAAGAAGATGATGGTCACCGCCGCAGCCACCGCCGCCACGATCGGCGCCGGCGCTGCCGTAGCCGCCCCGGCCATGGCCATCGGCAACGACAACGGGATCAACACCGTCAACGGCAACGGCGCCGTCCAGGCGTACGGCAACCAGAAGACCCACGGCGACCAGAGCCCGCAGCTCGGCGCGGTCCAGGGCACCCTGAACAAGCCCTGCATCGGCCTGCCGGTCAAGGTCAACGCCCAGTCGCTGGTGGCGATCCTCGCCAACGTCGGCGTCCAGGACGTCAACGTCCTCGCCAACCCGCAGAACCAGCAGTGCGCCGAGAACTCCACCCAGGCCAAGGGCGACGAGCCGCTCTCGCACATCCTGGACAACATCCCGGTCCTCTCCGGCAACGTCTCGGCCAACAGCTGACCCGACGGTGAGGCCCGTCGTGGGTGTCCGCACGAACACCCACGACGGGCCTTCGCCATGTCCGGATGTGACAGAACGGCGTCATTGCGGTCGCGTGCGGCGCACGTGACCATGGACGCATGTCCACGAACCGCCGCGTCGTCATCGCGGTCTTCCCCGATGTCGACCTCCTCGACGTCACCGGTCCCGCCGAGGTGTTCGCCCTGGCCAACCGGGAGACCGACGGGCGGGCCGGGTACCGGGTGGAGCTCGCGGGGCCGACGTCCGGCGTGGTCACCACCTCGGCCGGGGTGCGCCTGCTGACCGACCTCTCGTTCGCGGAGGTGGACGGCGTACTGGACACCCTCCTGGTGCCCGGTGCGGTGGACCCGCACCCGGACGGGCCCGTCGCCCGCATCGACCGGGAGGTGGTGGAGTGGCTGAGGACGGCCGCCCCCCTGGCCCGGCGGGTGGCGTCGGTGTGCGTGGGCGCGCACCTGCTGGCGGCGGCCGGTCTGCTGGACGGCAGGACGGCCACCACGCACTGGTCGACCGCTGCGCAGCTGGCGGCGGACCACCCCGAGGTGACGGTGGACCCGGATCCGATCTTCGTGCGGTCCGGGAACGTGTGGACGGGGGCGGGCATCAGCGCCTGCATGGACCTCGCGCTGGCTCTGGTGGCGGAGGACCTGGGCGAGGAGACGGCCCTGGCCGTGGCCCGGCAGCTGGTCATGTACCTGAAGCGCCAGGGTGGCCAGAGCCAGTTCTCGGTCCCGTTGTCCCGGCCTCCGGCGGCCCGTCGGGACATCGACGAACTCCGCATGTTCATCGCGGACCACCTCGACGGCGACCTCTCCGCGGGGGCCCTCGCGGCGCGGATGTGCCTGAGCGAACGTCACTTCGCCCGGGTCTTCCGCAGGGAGACGGGGACCACGCCGGCCGCCTACGTCGAGACGGCGCGGGTGGAGGCGGCCCGCCGCCTGCTGGAGAGCACCGACCAGCCGCTGGACGAGGTGGCCGGGGCCTGCGGGCTCGGCTCGGTGGAGACCCTCCACCGGGCGCTGCGCAAGCGGATCGGGACCGCTCCGGCCGCCTACCGCAGGCGTTTTCGCACCACCGGCTGATCGGGTTCTCCGGCGCGACGGCCACGACACGGCAACAGCAACAGCAACAGCAACAGCAACAGCAACAGCAACAGCAACAGCAACAGCAACAGCAACAGCAAGGATATTGTCATGCCCATTTCCAAGACCCTGCGCGACGTGGTCGGCCTCGACGACACGCTGCCCCGGCTCGCCGACAGCACGCTGATACTGATCGACTTCCAGAACACCTACCGGACGGGCGTCATGGCCCTCGAAGGAGCCGAGGAGGCCCTCGCGGCAGGGGCCCGGCTGCTGGCCGCGGCCCGGGCGGCGGGCAGGCCGGTCGTCCACGTCGTCAACGACGGCGGCGTGGGCAGCCCGTACGACATCCGGGCCGAGACGGGCGCCATCAGCGCCGAAGTGGCGCCCGTCGAGGGGGAGACCGTCGTGGTCAAGCAGGTCCCCAACGCCTTCCACGACACGGACCTGGAGAAGGTCCTGCGGGAGCTGGGCGCGGGCCCCGACCTCGTCCTGGCCGGGTTCATGACCCACATGTGCGTCACCTTCACCGCCCAGGGCGCCTTCAACCTCGGCTACCGCCCCACCGTGGTCGCCGAGGCCACCGCCACCCGGTCGCTCCCCGCCCCGGACGGGTCCGCCGTACCCGCCGCCGCCCTCCAGACGGCGGCGCTGACGACCATCGGCGACCTCTTCGGCCCCGTCGCGCGCACCGTCGAGGAGCTCGTCTCCTAGGCCGTCGGCCCGGTCGTCCCGCCCCGCCGGACACGGGGGTGGCGGCGGGTCGGGGCGGCCGGGCCGGACGGCCGGGGGACCGGGCGGGACAAGAGTCCCGGTGGACGCGGGAGGCGGCGCCACCGGAGTTCTCTCCCGCCCGGTCTTGTCACGCCTCCATCCGGTCAATTTCCTTGAGTTCAATTGGAGTTACACCGGATTGTCCTGAACCGTCCGCTGTGCTCCGCACTCCCTCCGGGCTACGTTCGGCGCGCTCGTCCGTACCACGGCAGCAAGCCATCACAAGTCGTCCCACCACCTTGGGAGTTCTCATGGCAGACATCGACGTGGGCACCACCTTCGACGCCCACGACCTGGACCTCGGCGGCATCACGGTCACCACGATGCGTGACACCTCCGGCGTCTCCTCCTTCGCGGCCAACACCTCCACCTCGGGCTGCGGCATCCCCACGGCCTGCCAGTGGACGTGCAGCCAGATGCCGCAGCACGCGCCCGGCGTGGTCTGAGCCGCCGCCGTCGCGGCCCGTCGCGGCGCCCCGTCGAGGGGCCTCGCGACGGGCCGTGTGCCCCTCCTCACCCTCGCGCCCGACCCCGCCCCTCCCCCGACGGAGTTCGAGCCGGAAAGGACCGGACGCCATGACGCCCCCCGCTCCCGCCGTACGCACGGCCCCGTACGCGCTGGTACGCGCGACGGTGCTCAGCCACCCCGCGCAGTCCCCCGACGCCGCCGTCTTCCGCGCCGGGCTGGAGCGTCTGACGGAGCTGGAGGCGGCGCTGGCGGACCTCCGCCCGCGGCTCGCCGACGCCCTCTACGAGAGCCGGGGCGGCCACGCCGACACCTTCCACCGGGACGTCGTCCTCCCCCTGCGTCGCGCCGTGCACAACGCGCGCGAGCCCCGCCCCGCGCTCCTGGACCGGCTCGGCGACCTGCCCGAACGGGTGCCGCCGTTGCGGGAGTGGCTCCTGCTGCGCGAGAGGCTGGACTCGGTCCGCGCCTGGGTCGCCGAGTCGGCGCCCGGCGCCCTCACCGCGGACCGGGAGGCCCTCGCCGTCCAGTGCCGCGAGCCCGCCTTCGCGCTCGCCGCCTCCTACACCAGCGCCGACCTGCTGGCCGCCGTCGAACGCGCCGCCGGCGGAGCCGGGGTCGGGCCGGACGGCCGCGGGCGCCGGGCCCGCAAGGAGGAACCCGGGGTCCTGCGGCACGCGGTGCGCGCCGCCACCCGCACCAGCCCGCTGTCCTGGTTCACCGCCGTCGGGTGGGGGCCCCTGACCGTCCGCCCGGGCGCCCGCGAGACGGTGGTGGCGGAGTGGGGGGAGGGGGACCTGCTGGGGACCACCCACAACTCCGTCCGCGCCAACCGCACGCTCGTCACCGCCCTGAGCGACGCCCTGACGTCGGATCCGCGCCGACGGGCCCTGCTCCCCCACCGCCTGACGAGCGCCGCCCGTACGGTCGACGGCCGCGCCGTGTTCGCCCGTACGCGCCTGGTCTCCGCCATCGGCCGCGTCGTCCTCGCCGACGAGGACGAGGTCGAGGTCGCGGCGAGCGCGCCGCTGGAGCGCGTGGCCGAGCTGTGCCGCACACCGGTCACCCCGGCGCGGCTGGCGGCCGCCCTGGCCCGGCCCGAGGACCTGGCCGCGGCTTCCGCGTACGTGCAACGGCTCGTGGACACCGGACTGCTGGTGCCCGTACCGCCGGTCGGACCGCAGGATCCCGAACCGCTGGCGGCGCTGGCCGGGTGGCTGCGCTCCCTCGGCGCGGAGGAGGACCGGGCGCTGGCCGGTCTGATCGACGAGGTGGCCGACGCGACGGGGAAGTTCGGCGCCGCCGATCCGGGCGGACGCACGACCCTGCTGCCCCTGCTGCGCGAGCTCTGGAAGGCCCTGCTCGGGGCGGCGGGCCGGCCGCTGCCCGAGGGGGAGCCGGCGCCGATCGTGCTGTCGGAGGACGTGGCGGCCCGCGAGCCGGTGGACACGGAGGGCCTGCTCACCGACGCCGACCACGAGGCGTTGCACGAGGTGGGCGCGCTGGCGGAGTTGTTCGACCTGGGGCACGTCCTGCGGCGCGCCGTGCGCGACCGGTTCGTGGCCCGTCACGGGGTCGGGGGCGTGTGCCACCCGATCTGGGACTTCGCGAAGGAGACCATCGCCGCGCGCGAGGACACCATACGCACGACGGAGCGCGCCCCGGGCGAGGAGGTCGACCTGGCCGCGCTGCCGACGAAGGCTCCCGAACTGGCGCTCCTGCGGCAGGAGTTCGTACGCGACGTGCACGAGCGGGCAGGGGCCCGGGAGGATCCGGACGCCGATGTGGTGCTGCCCTCCTGGCTGGTCACGGACGTGGCCCGCAGGCTGCCCGGCTGGACGGCGAACCGCCCGCTGTCGTACGCGCACTTCCTGCAACGTGACGGCAGGCGCGGCCTGTTGGCCCTCAATCACCTCTACGGCGGCTGGGGGCGGATCGGCAGCCGGTTCCTCGACCAGCTCGACCCCCGCGCCGCCGGGGCCGTCGGGGAGGAGGTCGCGCGCGAGGTGGGGTCCGGCCGCGGGCGCGGCTCCCGGCCCGTGCAGTTCCGCCTCGTCCGCGGGTTCAACGCCAACCTCCAGCCGCTGTTCCTGCCGGACGAGATCACCTCGGACGAGGTCGGACCCGGCGACACCGAGCCGGCGGGGCGCGGGCCGATCTCCGAGTCCGACGTGGAGCTCTTCCACGACGTGGCGAGCGACGAGGTACGCCTGCGCCTGCGGGAGGGCGGCGAGCCGCTGGACGTCTTCTACCCGGGCCTGCTCGTCCCGGACCGGCTGACCACGCGCAGCGCCCCCCTGATCCACGACCATCCGGAGGGCGTCGTCTCCTTCGCCTCGCTGGTCCCCCAGCACGTCAGCCAGGTCCCCGGCGGCGCGTTGGTGCGTACGCCCCGACTTCGGCACCGGCACGTCGTGCTGCGCCGGCGCCGCTGGAAGCTGGCCCCCGGCACGGTCGCCGAGCTGCGCGCCGCGCTGACCGCCGACGGCGAGGTGCCCTTCGAGGCCGCGGCCCGCTGGCGCTCCCTGCTCGGGGTGCCCGACCAGCTGTTCCTGCATCCGGTGCTCGCCCCTCCCGCCGAGGAGGTCGGGCCCGACGGACGGGCGCCGGATCCCACGACGGTGCCCAAGCCGCAGTTCGTGGACCTGGGCAGCGCCCTGCACCTGCGGTGCCTGGACCGCTGGCTCGCCCGGCATCCCGAGGGCGTGGTACTGGAGGAGGCGCTGCCGGCGCCGGGCGGGCGGGCCCGGCCCGCGCGCGCCGTGGAACTCGTGGTGGAGACCTACCGGGCGGGGAGCGGATCGTGACCGACGTACGCACGCACGACCAGGACAGCGCGCCGCCGCGGCGGGCCCCCGACGCACCGGTCGCCCCCGCCCCCGACGCGCTCGACGATCTGGCGCGCCGGCGGCTGCGGCCCGGGGTGGGCGTCAGCCCCCTCGCGGACGGTCTGCACCTGCGCGGGTGGAGCCGCAGCGTCACGCTGGAGGGGAGCCCGGCGCTCCCCGCGCTGTGGCGGATGGTCGCGGACGCCCTGCTGACCGAGGACGGGCCGCGGGCCCTGGCCGACCGGGCCGCGCCCGGCACACCGCTGCGGGCCGCCCTGTGCACGCTGATCGGGCAGTTGCACGGCAACCTGCTGCTGGCCCCGGCCGCGGCCCCGCCCGCCGGGAGCGGCCCGCTCGGCGACTGGCTGTCGCGGTTCGCCGACCGTCCCGCCGAGGCCGCCGCCGCGCTGCGCTCCGTACGGGTGGAGGTGGCCTCGGGCGGGGCCGACGACGGCGCCCTGACGGCGGCGGTGCTGAGCGCGCTGGAGCGCGCCGGGGTCGCGGCCTTCGAGGCGCCGGCCGAGGAGCCGAGCGGCTCCGCGAGCGGGATCGGGGACGGGATCGGGCTCGGGGGCCGGGTGGCGCTGCGGGCCCGGCGGGCCGACGGCACGGAACTCGCGGTCGCGGCGGGCGTCCACCCGGCCGGCGGCTTCGTCACCCCGGTCGGCACCCGCGCCGGGGCCGAGGCGGACGGGGCCGCGCTCGCGGCCCGGACGGCGGGCGCCGCCGGGGAGCACCTCGGCTTCGGCGGCGGGGTACTGCGCGCGCTCGTCGCGGGCAGCGCCGTCCAACGGCTGCTGTGCGCCCTGGCGGGGCTGCCCGACCCGGGGATCGAGGGCGAGGACTCCGAGCCCCGGCTGCGCCTGCCCTCGGCCCTCGTCGCCACCGTGGAACCGCTCCGGTCGGACTACCACCCCTGGCTGGTGGGACCCCCCGGATCCGCCGCGCCGGCCCGGCCGCCCGCCACCCTGGCCGACGCCCTGGCGGGGGTGACCGCGCTGACCGACGAACGCCTCGGCGTGCTGGAAGGCGCCCTGCCGGGGGCGTTGCCGCAGCTGCCGGTGGCCCTGGTCGCCGGTGCGCTGCCGGACGGCGGCCCGCTGACGGCGGGCGGCGCCCGCGCCGACCTCGCGCGGCTGGACGCCCTGTGCCACGGGGCGGAGCTTCGGCTGGCGGGCGCGGTCCCCGGGGTGGTCGTGGGGGCGGGGCCCGGTCACGCGCTCGGCCGGGCGCTGCGCCGTGCGGCGCGGACGGCGCCCGGGCCGCACGGCCCCGCCGTGCCCTTCGACCCGTACACCGCCGGGCACGCGCAGGCCCGCCACTGGTGGAGCGTGCTGACCCGGCGGCTGGGCGTACCAGCCGGGCTGCGGGTGGTCCGGCTCGACGCGGCCGGCGCCGTGCACCGGGCCGACGTGCACGCGGAGTCGGGTACGGGAGAACGGCTGTTGCTGGGGCGGGCGGTGGAGGCCACGGCCGGTGACGCCGTCGCCTTCGCGGCGCTGGCCGCGCTGGTCCGCGTACAGGCGGGCGCGGCGGACGGGGCGGCGGACGGAGCGGCGGACGGCGGGCAGGCCGGGGAAGGGGCGCCGGCGGAGCGTCACACCGTCTCCCCCGGTGGCGAGACCTGCGCGCTCGCCGTGGCCGGGGTGCCGCCGGCGCCGTGGGAGGACGAACGGTGGGCGCAGGGCTGGTGGGCCGCGGTCGCCGCGCGCGAACCGGGGCTGCGCGCCGCGCTCCTGGCCCTGACCCGCCTGCGCGTCTCGCCCGCGACCGTCGCCGGGCCGGCCGACCCGGCGACCCTCCTGACCGCGCTGGCCCGCTGCGGGTTCACCGTCCTGGCGACGAGCGCGCCGCACGAAGACGTCGAGACCCCGAGGACGGCGCGATGACCGACTCCCCGACCGACCGCCACCGCGCCGACGCACTCGACGTGCTCGACGTGCTCGACCTCCGCACGGCGCTGACCACCGTCTCCGGGCGGGCCGTCGTGGTGCTGGACGACTGGACGCCGGCGGACGCCGCCGCGCTGTCGCGGCACGCGCTCGACCACCCCGTGACCCTGGTGCCGGTGCGTCACGACGGCGCGGTCGCCGTGGTCGGCCCCGTACTGCGGCCCGGTGCGCGGGCCTGCGTCTCCTGTACCGAGTACCGGCGGCTCGCCACCATCGGCGGGCGCGTCCCCTGGCACAGCCCCGGGATGCGGCTGACGGGCGCCCCCTCCCCCGCGCTGGCGGACGGCGTCGCGGCGCTGGCCTCGGCGCTGGCGGCCGAGCCCGCCCCGGCGCCCGGGTCCGGTGCGACCGTGGTGGTCGTGCACAGCGGCCGGGGCACCTGGTCGACCCACACCGTCCGTCCCGTCGGCGGCTGCGCGGTGTGCGCCCCGCTCCCCGAGGACGGCGCCGGGGCCGGGGCGGCCTGGTCGCGTCCCGGGGCGAGGCCGCTCCCGGACCCGTCGGTGCTGCGCGGCCCCAACGACCGTACGGGGACGGCCTCCCTGCGGGCGGAGCTGTACGACGAACGGTTCGGGCCGGTCCACCGGGTGACGCGCACCGAGGACTCGGTGCACAGCCTGACGAGCGCGTACGTGACCCTGGGGCGGGCGCAGCGCGACGGCGGGTACGGGCGGGCGCTCGACTACGAGGGCAGTGAGCGCGTGGCCCTGTTCGAGGCGGTCGAGCGGCTCACCGGGATGAGCCCGCACGGACGGCGGACCGTACTGCGCTCCTCCTACGCCGCGTTGGGGCCGGAGCGTGCGGTGGATCCGGCGCGCCTGGGGTTGCCCGATCCCGCCCACCACGGCCGTCCGGGCTCGGCGACGGTGCCCTACGCCCCGGACCTGGAGCTGGACTGGGTGCACGCGTGGTCGCTGACGCACGAGCGGCCCCTGGCCGTGCCCGAGCACGTGGCGTACTGGGATCCAGCGCCGGGGCGGCCCCGCGTGGTGTACGAGAGTTCCAGCGGATGCGGTCTGGGCAACAGCCCCGAGGAGGCGGCGCTGTACGGCCTGTTCGAGGTGGCGGAGCGCGACGCGTTCCTGATGGCCTGGTACGCGCGGACCCCGCTGGGCCGGATCGCCCTGCCGGACGAGGACCCGGAGGTGCTGCACCTCGTCGACCGGGCGGAGACGGCCGGCTACGCCCTGACCCTGTTGGACGCGACGAACGACTTCGGCGTCCCGGCGGTCGTCGCGCTCGCCCGGCACGAGGACGTCGGCTCGGCGGCCCCGCAGGTGTTCCTGGCCGCGGGGGCGCACCACGACCCGCGCGCCGCGATCCGCTCCGCCGTGGTGGAGGCGGTCACGAACGTGTTCAACGCCGCGCAGCGGTTGCGGGCGGAGCCGCAGGAGCACGACCCGCGCCGGTTGCGGCGGATGCTGGAACGGCCGGAGCTGGTCGCCTCGTTGTCCGACCACACCGCGCTCTACGGTCTCGCGGAGGCCCGCCCGCGCGTGGACGTCCTGGACGGCGGCGGCCCGGCGAGGCCCTGGCGCGAGGTCTGGCCGGGGGCGCCGGAGCCGGTGACGGACCTGTCGTCGCTGCTGTCGGCGACGGTACGCCGCCTCGCGGAGGCCGGTCTGGAGGTGCTGGTCGTCGGCCAGGACGAGGCGGGGGTGCGGGAGCGGCTCGGTCTGTTCGGGGCGAAGGCGATCGTGCCGGGGGCGTTGCCGATGACGTTCGGGCACGTCAACCGGCGCACCCTGGGGCTGCCCCGGCTGCTGGAGGTGCCCTACCGCCTGGGTCGCGCCCCGCGACCGTTGCGGCACGAGGAACTGGCGCTGCACCCGCACCCGTTCCCCTGAGCGGGCCGGCCCGGGGGCCGCGCGGGGCGGACAGTCGGCCCGGTCCCGCCCGGCCCGGCCCCGTCCCCCTGCCGGCCGGTTACCGTGGGGTAGGACAGTGGGGGCGCCCTGCTGTACGGTCCCTCGCACGAGGGCGCCGGTACGGGGCGCCCGCCGTGCGGGGACGAGCGGGGTCGCCGTCCCGGCGCGGGTCCGAGTCGAGGAGTGAGGCGGACGCCCATGGCCGACCACGACCTGTCGGGCTTCGAGCACGACGCCTTCGCCCACGGGGGCGCCACGCGGGCCGTCCTGCGGCGTGGCAGCGGACCGGCGGTGATCGTGATCGCCGAGATACCGGGCATCACCCCGAAGGTGTTGGAGTTCGCGGAGCGGGTCGCCGCCGTCGGGTGCACCGCGGTCCTCCCGGTGCTGTTCGGCACGCCCGGCCGCGACCCCCACCCCGGGGCCCACGGCCTGCTGCGGGGCGGGCTCTACACCGCGGCGAGCATGTGGAACGTCTGCGTGAGCCGCGAGTTCACGGTGTTCGCGACCCGACGCGCCTCCCCCGTCGTGACCTGGCTGCGGGCGTTGGCCGCGTCCGAGCACGAGCGGTGCGGCGGGCCGGGCGTCGGGGCCGTGGGCATGTGCCTCACCGGCGGGTTCGCCCTCGCCATGGCCGTCGACGACCGGATGCTGGCGCCCGTCCTGTCGCAGCCGTCGCTCCCGCTGGGCCTGACGCGCAGCCGCCGCGCCGGCATCGACATCTCCCCCGAGGACCTCGCCACCGTACGGGGCCGGTGTGAACGCGAGGGGCTCCAGGTGCTGGGGGTGCGCTTCAGGAGCGACCGCCTCTCCCCCGGCGACCGCTTCGGGTTCCTCCGTCGGGAACTCGGCGACGCCTTCGTGGCCGTCGAGTTGGACGACGCCGACGCCAACCCGGACGCCGTGCTGCCCCCGCACTCGGTGCTGACGGAACACCTCGTCGACCGGCCGGGCGAACGCACCCGGGAGGCCCTGGACCAGGTCCTCGACCTCTTCCGCGCCCGCCTCCTCGACGGGAGGCCCGCCGGGGGAACCGTCTAGCACCGTCCCGGCGAGGTCCGTCCCGAGGAGTTCCCGCCGGAAGGGGGCAGACCGGGCCTGTCAGCCGATGTGCACCACCCGCGCCCACGACGGCGGCTCGTCCGGGACGTGGTCCGGGTCGTCCTCGTCCCACCCGTCGGATTCCCCGCGGGGGAACAGCCCGACCACCGTCCGGCAGGCCGGTCGGGTCGACGGCCAGGGCGTCTGGCCGTCGGTCAGCACGACGACGACGTCCGGGCGCGGCCGGGCCCTCAGCGCGGCGGCGAACCCCAGGCGCAGGTCCGTGCCCCCGCCGCCCACCAGCGGGATCCCCTCGGCACGACACAGCGGGTGGACGACGTGGGCCGCCGCGTCGCACGACACGACGGTGACCAGGTCACGGCGTCCGCCCACGGCCCGGCCGATCGCGGCGACCTCGAGGAGGGCGCTGCCCAGTTCCGTGTCGCAGACCGAGCCGGAGGTGTCGATGACGACGCAGACCCGGGGCGGCATGCGCCGCAGGCTCGGCAGGACGATGCCGGGCAGGGCCGTCGTACGGCGCGCGGGACGCCCGTACGTGTAGTCCGCGCCCGCGCCCGACCCGCCGGCGGCCGCGCGGATCGCCGCGCCCAGCAGGTCCCGCCAGGGCTGCGGCGGGTGGAACGCCTCCTGCGCCCACCGCTTCCACCCCTCGGGGGTGCTGCCGGGACCGCCGGTGATGCCCTGCGCCACCCGGAAGCGGACGGCGTCGCGTTCCTGCGCGGTGAGGCCGCGCGCGCCCTCGGGGCCGAGGTCCCATTCCCGCGCGAGGCCGTCGGCGCCGCTGCCGCAGTCGAGCCAGGCGATGTCCCGGGTGAGCGCGCCGAGATGGATCTCCCACAGGTACTCCTCCATCAACAGGCCCCCGGGCAGGCCCAGGGCGTCGGGGGTCAGCGCGCCCTCGGGCATGGTCAGACCGTCGCCGAAGACGTCGTCGTTGATCTCGCAGTCGGCGGCGATGTTCATCCGCAGCCGCTCGCCCGGGCCGGTGAGACCGCGTTCGCGCGCGACCCGGTCGCCCCGGCCGTGGTGGTCGCGCAGCAGGTGGGACACCTCGTGGACCCACACGCCGGCCAGTTCCTCCACCGGCGTGCGGTCGACGAAGGCGGGTGAGACGTAGCACCGCCAGTGGGCGTCGACGGCCATGGTGGGGACCCGGCGCGTCGCCACCGGGTGCAGGGCGAACAGGGCGGTCGCCAGGTAGGGCCGGACCCGCGCGGCGTGGAGGCGGGCGGCGAAGAGCTTGTCCTGGTCGAGCGCTCCGGCCGGGTCGACCGTGGTCATCGGCCTCCCCCCGGAGTGGCGGCCGCCCGGGACGCGGTGCGGGCGGCGGCCTCGTCGGCGCGCCGGGACAGACCGACGACGCCGGCGAGGCGTTCGATGGCCCGCGGGACGTCCCACTCGTCGCGGCGCAGCGCGGCGAGGGTGGTGGCGGGCACGACGACGAGGTCCGGTGCGCCGGTCTGCGCGGCCTTGACCAGGAGGGCCCACGCGGCGTCCCAGCGGGCCTTGTCCGGGCGGGCGCGTACGGCCGCGACCACCGCGTCCAGGACGGCCTGGCGCAGGTCGCCCCGTTCGGGGAGGTCGGCGGCGGCCGGGTCGGCGAGCAGCGTCTCGGGGTCGGGAAGGTCCATCCGGTCCAGGCTCGCCAGCAGTTCCAGCCCCGGGCCGTCGCCGACCACGCCCCGTACCAGCAGGGAGAGCACCTCGCGGGAGGCGTCGGCGGCGGTGGCGAAGGCGGTCAGGCGCAGGGCCATCTCCCAGGTGCGGGGCGAGGGCCAGGCGCCGCCGCGCCGGGTCTCGGTGCTCGGCAGGCGGTGGACGAGCCCGGGGCGGGCGGCGAGCAGTCCGCACACCGCGCGGCGGGCGAAGTCGACCGCCTCGGTGAGTCGTTCGGGGCGCAGGCGGGGCAGCGTGGCCCGGGGCCAGGTGCCGCCGAGGCCGCGGACGACGACCTCGTGGTCGTGCGTCCACGACAGGTGCACGAAGCGGTTGGCGAGCGGTGGGCTCAGTTCCCAGCCGTCGGCGGCCGAGCCGCGCGGATTGGCGGCGGCCACGATCCGTACGCCGGGCGGCAGTCGGAGCGCGCCGACGCGCCGTTCCAGGACGAGGCGGAGCAGGGCGGCCTGGACGGCCGGTGGGGCGGTGGACAGTTCGTCGAGGAACAGCAGCCCGCGGCCGGCGCGGACCAGGCGCACGGCCCAGTCCGGCGGGGCCATCGGGACGCCCTGCTCGGCGGGGTCGTCGCCGATGACGGGCAGGCCGGAGAAGTCGGAGGGCTCGTGGACGCTGGCGATGACGGTGGTGAGCGGCAGGTCCAGGCTCTCGGCGAGGTGGGTCAGGGCCGCGGTCTTGCCGATGCCCGGCTCGCCCCAGAGCAGGACGGGCAGGTCGGCGGCCACGGACAGGGTCAGGGCCTCCAGCTGCGGATCGGGGCGCGGCTCGGTGGTGGTGTCGGCCAGCAGGGCCAGCAGGGTGCCGGCGACGTCCAGGGAGGCCTCGGGGGCGGACGCCTCGGGCCGTGCGGTGGGGGCGGGAGGGGCGTACGGGGTCATGTTCGATCACCTGTGTGGGTTCGAGGAGGGCAGGGGGTGCCGCGGCGGGCGGCTCGGGCCGGGTCGGGTCCGACAGTCAGCGGTGGGTCGCGCGGCGCGGACGTTCCCGGTGGAGGGTGGAGCGGGCGGCGGCGCGGCTGCGCACGGGTTCGGGTCCCGGCCGGGGCCCGGGGCCGGGTCCCGGGCCCGGGCCGGCGAGTCCGGCCCGGTAGAGGCCGTGGTCGATCCGTCGGCGGGCGGCCGTCTCCAGTTCCTCGCGCAGGGCGCCGCCGCGCAGGACGGCGTCGGGGCCGAGCAGTCCCTCGACGACGGCCAGCGCGCCGCTCACGTCCCCGTGGTCCAGGCGTTCGCGGACCCCGGCGAGGCAGTCGGGACGGCGGTGCGCCTCGTCGATCGCGCGCAGGCAGGGCAGCGGCGTGCCGGTCAGCGCGACGAGCAGTTCCTCGCGCAGCAGCTCCCCGGGATCGTGGTCGAACGGCACCAGGACCCCGTCGCGCAGCCCGATGCGGTGCCGTTCGCCGCGGCAGTCCACGAAGCGGGGCGCGCCCGCCGCGTGCGGGGTCACGGGTGGTCCGGCCGGTACGTGGCCGGGTACCAGGGCCGCGGCGACCAGCGGGTGCAGTCGGTCGGGCCCGATCAGGCCGGCGCGGAGCAGCTCCGCGTCGGGCGGCACCCGCACCGCGGCCTCGGGCAGGACGGGCAGGCCCGGGGTGGGGTCGCGCGGCGCGAGGGGCGTGGTGCGCGGCACGGGCGGCCCGGTGGAGGCGTCCCCGCGCCCGAACGCGTCGAGCAGCAGGCGCCGACGGGAGTCGAGCCGTACGACGACGGGGCCGTCGGGCAGGCCTTCGGCGCGCAGCAGGATCCGCGCCTCGGCCGCCCAGCGGTCGACCGCCCGGGGCGGGGGTTCGGCGCCGCCGGCCGGGCTTGCGGTGCCGGAGCGGGTCCGCAGTTCGGCGGACCGGCTCGCGTCCCACAGGTGGCGGTGCAGGTCGAGGCGGTACCGGGGGTGGGGATGGGGGTGCGGATGGTGGCGGGGCGCGGGCTCGGTGTCGGTCCCGTCCCACAGCCCGAGGGCGATCCGTTGGCCCGCGTCCGCCCAGGCGGGAGGGGTGCGGGCGACCAGGTACAGCGGTCGGGCCCGGTCCGGCGCGGCGTCGTACCGGGCCAGGGCGAGCGTCAGGCCCGGCCGCAGGAGGCCGTCGGGGGCGATCCTGGGCAGGTGCCAGCGCAGCAGGTCGGGTGCCAGGGCGCGCAGGTCCGCCCGGATCAGGGCCGCGCGTTCGCGGCCGTGGACGCGGGCGACGGTCCGCGGGTCGAGATCGACGTCGACGCCCGCCGCGGCGCAGGCGCCCGCCCAGTCCCCGGCGTGCCGGCGGACGGTGGCGGTCTCGATCATGGCGGCGGGCACGGCGTACTCGCGTACGCGCAGCCAGAAGGAGGGGGACGAGGGGCGGGAGGCGCCGTCCGTCGGGTGAGGGTGCATCAGCACTCACCTTGTACGGACGGGACCCCCGATCTGTGAGAGGCGTTCGTGGTCATGGCGGGGAACGTACCGCGCGCCGCCGGGACCCCGCCAGGGCTTTTCGACCGTCGGGCGGTTCAGCCGCGCGGGGTCCAGCGTCCCAGTTCGCGGGTGAGGAAGTCCGGCGGGAGGTACTCCGGGGGACCGGGCCAGGGGTGCCGTTCGGTGGGTTCCTCGGCGGCCGGCCACTGCTGGACGCCGAGCCGCAGGGCGACGTCCTCGCGCAGCTTGGGCAGGAGGGCGTAGAGGCGGTCGCCGGGGCACTGGGTGCTGTTGAAGTCCCGGTGGCCGTGGATCTCCGACGGGGGGATCGCGTACGAGCCGCAGACGTGGGCGCACAGCGACACCAACGCCTCGTACTGGCGGGCCGGGGGCTCCACGCCGGTGTACGTGCCCTCGTTCTCGATGCCGACGGACACGTCGTTCTGTCCGACGCAGTGGGCGGCGCGGACCTGGCGGCGACCGGCGGACAGCTCGGCGAGGCTGTGGTGGCGGCCCTCGGTGATGAACGCGCCGCGGCTGACGGTGAAGTGCTGGCCGGTGTCGATCCAGCCCTGCATGTCCATGTGGTAGTTCTGGATCGCCCGCGCGAGGGCGAAGGCCCGCTTCTGCGAGTAGTCCTCGGTGTTGGCGGTCGCGGTGTGGTGCACGATGATCCGCCGGGGCCGCTGGGCGAGGACCACGACGTCCTCGGACGGCGGACGGGCGCCCCAGGCCGCGCAGTCGAAGATCACCGGGCCGGCGCGGCGGGCGGCGGCGTCCGCACGTGCCCCCGCGCCCCAGACGCCCGCCACCGCGAGGCCGAACGCGCCGGTGAGGAGCCCGCGGCGGGAGACGGGCGCCCGGACGAGGCCGGACTCCGGGGCCAGGGAACGAACACGCATGGGCAGGGCTCCTTCTGACGGACCGACCGTTCGACGGGGGCGCGGGGCGCGCGGCGCGCGCCGGGCGGGCGCGCGGGGCGCCGAGGGCACAACGACCAGCTGATCATCAGGCAACGCCCCTCGGGGCGGCGCTGCGCCGAGCGCGGCCGGCGATCACCCCGACGGCGCAGTCGCGACGGCCCCGGTTCACCCGGCCGGTGCACTCGGCCGGTGGGGCGCCGGTTCACTCCCCCGCGGGGACCGGGCGGCGCAGGAGGTAGCCGGCGGCGATCGTCACCAGGGCGGCCATGCACGCGATGAACACGAGTCCGGCGCCTTCGAGCCCGAGCGGGTCGGAGAGGACTCCGACCCCGATCACCGGCACCGAGATGCCGGTGTAGGCGACCACGAACAGGGCCGAGATCACCCCCGCGCGGTGGTCGGGCGGGGAGGCCGCGGCCACCGCCGCGAGCGCGCCGCGGAAGGCGAGGCCCTGGCCGATGCCGCCGACCAGCGCGCTCGCCGCCACCAGCACCAGGAGCTCCGCGTACAGGGCGCCCGCGAGGAGGGCGAGCCCCGCGAGGAGCAGGGCGCAGCCCAGGGGCAGCGAGCGGCGCACCCCGATCCGGTCGACGACGAGCTGGCCCGCCGTGGAGGCGAAGAAGGCCAGGGCCACGATCGATCCGCTCACGGCGTGGTCGGTGACGTGGAGGGACTGCGCGAGGAAGGCCGGGCTGACCGAGGTGAACACCCCGAACAGGGCGAACCCGACGAACGCGGCGATCGCGGCGGGGGCGAACACGGCCCGTACCCGTTGCGGCAGGTCGGGGCGGCGCGGCCGTACGGCGCCGAGGGAGCGGCGCTCGCGCACGGTCTCCGGCAGGCGCAGCAGGACCAGAGCCGAGGCGGCCACCAGGGCGAGGTGCACGACGAACGGCAGGTACAGCGGGGCGGGCGCGTACTGCGCGAGGAGGCCCGCGAGCAGGGGGCCGCAGCCGAGGCCGCCCATGTTGGCGGCCGTGGCCACGAAGGTGGCCCGGGAGGCGCCGCCGGCCGGCGCGAGTTCCATGACGTAGGCGGTGGCGGCCCCGGTGAACAGCCCGGCGGACAGGCCGGACAGCAGCCGGCCCGCGTACAGCGCGGCGAGGTCGTCCGCGGCGAGGAAGCAGCCGGCCGAGGCGGCGGCGAAGCCGAGTCCGCACAGCAGGACGGGGCGGCGTCCGAGGGTGTCGGAGGCGTTGCCGGCGAGGAGCAGCGCCGCGATGACCCCGAAGGCGTACACGGCGTAGACGACGGTCACGACCAGTTCGGAGAAGTCGAACTTCTGCTGGTAGAGGCCGTAGAGGGGGGTGGGGAGCGTGGTGCCGGCCATGCACACGGCGAACACGGACCCGGCGAGCACGCACTGCCGCCACCCTCGGCGATCACCGTCCATGCCCCGACCCTAGACCGCCGGGAGCCGGGCTCCCGGGATGGCGCGGCCGGGGCGGCGGGCGGCGGGCGGCGGGCGGCGGGCGGCGGCCGAGGGAGGCGGCCCGGGAGCCGGGCGGCGGGTCAGGCTTCTTCGAGGGCTTCCAGCGTCCAGGCCGATTCGTGGCGGCTGAAGCCGACGCGGGGGTAGTAGCCGGTGGCGGCCGGGGCGGCGAGGAGGATCAGGGCGGCCTGCGGGGCGGCCTCGCGCGTGGCGCGGATCAGGTCGCGGCCCACGCCCCGGCCCTGGAACTCCGCGTCGACGGCGAGGTCGCTCAGGTAGGTGGCGTAGGAGCCGTCGGTGAGGGAGCGGGCGATGCCGATGAGCCGGCCGCCGGCGCGGGCGGTGATGACGAGGTTGGCCCCGGCCAACATCCGCGCGAACCGCGCCTCGTCGTCGATCGGCCTGCGCTCGCCGAGGGTCGACGCCCGGTAGAGGTCGATGACCTCCCGGACGTCGAGGCCCGCTCCGACGACGTGTTCACACTTCCACATGGGTGGGCTCCTCGGCCGAGCCCGCGGAATGGTCGACTCCGGGGCAGAGGGGGACATCGGGGGACGGGTGGTGACGCACCCTCACATGATCTTACGTAAGCTCTCGGTCGAACCGGTCTTCGCCGTCGACGGTCTCCGCGACCGATCCTCGGCGTGCCCGGTATCCGGTACCGCATCAAGTGAGTCGAGGAACCCCCCATGATCGCGTCTTTGAACCGCCGCCTCGCCGTGACCATCGCCCTGTCGGCCGTGATGGCGGGCGTCGTCCCCGCCGGCGCCGCCGTGGCCGCTCCGCTCGCCCCGTCCACCCCGGCCTCCGCCCCGACCGACGGCTCCGCGTCCGGCCTCCCGGCGCCGGACCTCGAAGGCCTGGTCAAGGCCCTGGAGAACGCGCGCGCCGCCGGTGCGCCGGGGGCGATGGCCCGCATCAGCGGCCGTGACGGCGTCTGGAACAAGACGGTGGGCGTGCGCGACACGACCACCGGCGCCGCCATGGACACCCGGGCGCGCTTCCGGATCGGCAGCGTCACCAAGACCTTCTCCAGCGTCGTGCTGCTCCAGTTGGTGGCGGAGAAGAAGATCGACCTGGACACCTCGGTCAACCACTACCTGCCGGGGCTGCTGCCGGACGACCGGATCACGGTGCGTCACCTGCTGACCCACCGCAGCGGCCTGGCCGACTACACGAACGCGATGTTCAACGACACCGTTCCCGGCTTCGAGGCCGTCCGCAACAAGGTGTTCACCTACGACGAGCTGCTGAAGCTCTCGCTCGCCGAGCCCCGCACGACCGAACCGGGCGTCTCCTACCAGTACTCGAACGCCAACTTCGTGGTCGTCGGCATGCTCATCGAGAAGGCCTCGGGCCGCCCGGTGGCCAAGGAGTACGAGCGCCGCATCATCAAGCCCCTGAAGCTCCGCGACACCTCCTACGTGCACCCCGACACGAAGATCAGGGGGCTGAACGTCCAGGGGTACCTGACGCCCGACCAGGCCGGTCTCCCGCTGGTCGACTCCACCGAACAGACGGTGTCCTGGGCGCAGTCGGCCGGTGCGATGATCTCCAGCGCGGCCGATCTCAACACCTTCACCTCCGCGCTGGTGACCGGGAAGCTGCTGGCCGCGCCGCAGCTGGACGCGATGCTGACGATGACCCCGACCGACGCGACGAACACCCGCTTCTACGGGCTGGGTCTGCGCCGCTACGACCTGTCGTGCGGGACCTCCGTCTACGGCCACACGGGCACGGTGCAGGGCTTCTACACGTACGCGTTCTCCACCCGTGACGGCAAGCGCAGCCTCGCCGCCCTGGCGAACACCTCGAACCGCGGCGTGGCCAACACCGCGCTCGGCGGCACCCTGGAGGCGGCGTTCTGCGGCAAGAAGCCCGAGCCGAAGGCTCCGGCCGCCGCCAACGCGCGCGGCTTCGCGCTGACCCCGGCCGCGCCGGCGCCGGCCGAGGTCGACCTGCCGGAGCGCAACGCGCGCTGACCCGGTGCGGAGGCCGGCATCACGGGCAACGGGCCCGGGGCGTCGGCCTCCTGTGGTGCGTGAGGCGTGTGTTCAGCATGCGGATCTCGTTACCACCACCGGACATCCGTTCATATGATGTTCCTTCATTTCCGGATTCATGTGGGGGGACCGATGAACACCGCAGAAGGCAACAGAACCGCGTACGACCACCGGCCGCGCCGGCGGCGCGGTCGTCGCAGCACGAGCGCCCTGGTCCGGGGCCTGATCACCGTCGCGGTGGCCGCCGCGGCCGTCGCCTGCGGCCCGACGGAGGGCGGCGGCGCCGCGCTGTCGGCCGCGTCGGGCCTCCCCTCGGCGAGCCCGACGACGCCGCCCCCGCCGACCGGCTTCCCCGGCACGACGCCGAGTCCGGGGCCGACCACGGACCCGACCTCCGTGCCCACGGCGCCGCCGACCGCGCCCCCGACCTCCGGTCCGACGGCCTCGCCGACCCGGCTCCCGTCGATGCCGCCGACGGCCGCCCCGACCGACGGCACGGGCCCGAAGCCGACCGTCGCCCCGACCCGGCCGGCGACCACGCCCGCGCCCCAGCCCACCACGAAGTCCCCCAGCCGGCCGCCGACCGAGGCCGGCACCGCCGACTGCGAGATCGTCTCCAACGCCGGGAACTGCTACAACGCGGGCCAGTTCTGCCGCAAGGCCGACGTCGGCCGCTCCACCCACGCCGCCAACGGCCGCCTGATCCACTGCCGTCAGGACGGCGGCCAGGCCCGCTGGGGCTACTAGGTCGTCACCGGCCTCCGCCTCGCGCGCGATGCGCGACGCGGGGGCCGGGACCCGGTAACGGCAGGGCGCCGCGCCCCCTTCGGGGACGCGGCGCCCTGTCGTGCACGCGGGTGTCAGCAGGTCTGGTAACCGATGCCGAAGTCGCTGATGTTGCCGCCCGCGTAGGAGTTGAAGTCGATCCGCTTGCCCTTCGGACCGACGCGCGGGCCGTGGCTCTCGCCACCGCCGTGGTGGTAGGCGATGACGTACGGGCACCGGCCGTCGGCCTTGTCGTCCTGGATCCAGCCGTTGAAGTTGCGGCCGTCACAGGTCTGCGCCCAGCCGTGCCCCTCGCTGCGGCTGACGCTGCGGCTGATGCAGTTCTGCGAGCCTTCCTCGCCGGTGGTGCCCGTGGTGCCGGCCGAGGCCGGCAGCGCGGTGGCCAACGCGATGGCGGCGGAAGCCAGGGCCGTGGCGACCAAACGCTTCTTCATGCTTCGGGTTCTCCCTTGTTTCCGGTCACGTACAGGTGGGTCCCAGGTACGCAGGTCCGTACCTGACAGGGAGATGTCTACGGCAGCGGCGGGCCCGCCGGGGCTGTCAAGGGGGCCCGTGACCTGGGACTGTCTCGTTCCCCGGGGGTCAACGGCCAGGCGGCCGGCCTTGTGCGGAAGGCGGGTAAGGATCAATGACCTGATTAGCACCGGACAGCTGCACCGTGCATCAGTACCGTTCTCCCGTGCCTTCCCTCAACGTCACGTTCGCCGAGCACGAGCTCGCCCTCCTTCGCGAAGCGGCCGCCACGGCCGGGCAGTCATTGGCCCGGTTCGTCCGCGCGGCCGCCCTCGCCGAGGCCTGGGAGCACCATCTGACGGCCGCCTACCAGGACATGCACCGCAACCTGTCCGGGCAGAGCACGCCGCTCGCGGAGCGGGCCACCTATCTGGCGGTCGTCGCCCAGGAGGGAACCCTGTGACGGAGTTCCGCCGGGGCGACGTGCTCGCCATCGGGGACGAGGGGCGCGGCGGGCTGTGGGTGGTGGTGTCGAACGACACCCGCAACGCCCTGCTCGACACGGTCGTCGTCGCGCAGATCGGCACCGGCTCGGACGCGTGGCCGACGTCGGTGCCCTTCGAGGCCGCCGACGAGGCCCTCGTGGAGGGCGTCGGCGGGCACGTACTGGTGGACTTCCTGACCACCGTCCGGCCCGCCGCGCACTACGTGGAGGCGATGCCGATGCGGCTGAGCCCCGCCGCGCTGGAGGCGGTCGGCGAGGCGCTGCGCCTCGCGCTGCCCTGAGGGCCGGTCAGCGGGAGTGGCGCAGTACCTCCAGCACCTGGGCCGTGATGGCCTTCTCGTTGCGCTCGAAGTCGGGTCCGGTCAGCGCGGCCGGGTCGGCGGGCAGGCCCGTGAGCACGGGGGTGTGCAGATGGCCTCCCGGCAGGTCCGGGCGCAGCTCCAGGCGCAGGCGGTTGGAGCGGTAGGCGACCTCGTTGGAGAGGTAGCCGCCGCCCCCGCCCGCCACGGCGCGCGATCCCGGGGTGGGGCCGTCCTCGCGGGTCACGGGACCCGATCCGCCGGCCGGTATCTCGGTGACGACGGTGTTGAGGCGGACCGGGTAGGGGCTCTGGACGGCGGTCATGGCGTCCGCGGGCAGGGTGGTGCGCAGGAACTCGGCGCCGGGGCCCATGCCGGGCGCGGTGACGGGGTGGTCGGTCGTGCCGCCGGAGAGGGAGCCCGTGTTGTCGGGGTAGGGGTCCGCCGAGCGGGCGCGGCCGGCCCAGGCCTCCAGGGTGAACAGGCCGGGGTAGCCCTGACTGATGCTGGTGATCATGTGTGCGGCGCGGGGGCCGGGGGCCAGGCGGGGGCCGTAGGCGCGCTCGACGATGCCGGCGTCGAAGTCGGCGTAGCGCACGGGCAGGACGACGGCCCGGATCTCGGCCGGGGTGCCGTCGGCGAGCGTGACGCGGCGTCCGTTGAGCTGGAGGGCCGCCGAACCGGAGGGGTTGGCCCGGCGCAGTTCGGCGTCCAGCCCGAAGGGGTCGAAGCCGCTGACGAAGATCCGGCGGACGCCGGGGGTGCCGCGGAAGGCGTTGGAGGTGAGCCCTCGGGAGGAGTCCTCGAAGCGGGAGCGCAGGGCTTGGCGGTCGACGGGGAAGGACGGCTGCCAGCGGTCGAGGTCGACGGTCATGGCGAGCCGGGCCCAGTACAGGGGGCGGTCGTCGCCGGCGGGGAGGTCACCGCCGGGCCGGCGTCCCTGGGCCCGGTTCACGGCGGCCTGCCACAGGGCCTCGCCCCAGGTGTCGAGGAGCCGTTCGGCGCCGACGGGGTCGCGGACGGTGCACAGGGCCGCGGGGAAGCCCCGTACGAAGCCGTCGAGCGCGGCCCGCTGCGGGAGGGCGGCGGTGCGCGGGTCCCGGAGGCGGGCGCGCTCCGGGTCCGTGGCGGCGTGGGTGTCGGCCGCGGCGCGGCAGGCGGGGGCCTGGTCCGCGTGGGCGGTGGTGGGCGGGAGGAGGGCGGAGACGCCGATGAGGGCGGCGGCGAGGGCCGCGCGACGTAAGAGCATCATGCAATGTGACATTACATAGAACATCAGTTCCTGTCAGTCGGCTTACCCTCCTCCTCTTCCTCCCGCGGCCGCTGCTCGACGGCGCGCCCGGCCACGACCGCGTAGGCGGCGACGGCCGTGGCCGCGAAGGCAAGGGCCACCGTCCACGGCTGGTCGTAACGGTGTTCGGTGCCGTGGTCGACGGAGTAGCGGCCCGCACCGGCGAGACCGACGGCCGCCGCCGTGAAACCGAGGAAGGCCGGGTACTCGTAGCCGCCCGCCTGCGCGAAGAAGCCGGCCGGAGCGTGGACCGCGACGGCCCCCGCCATGGCCCCGGCCGCCGCCGCGCCCGCGACCGGAGTCGCGAGCCCCAGCACCAGCAGCGCCCCGCCGCCCGCCTCCCCCAGGCCCGCGGCCAGCGCCGCCGGTCGACCCGGCTTGAAGCCCATGTGTTCCATGGCGGCGGCCGTCCCCTCCAGACCCCCGCCCCCGAACCACCCGAAGAGCTTCTGCGTCCCGTGGGCGATCAGCACGGCGCCGGTGCCGGCCCGCAGGGCCAGCAGGGCGAGGTCACGTCGGTTGATGCGGCTCATCGGAGTCTCCCGGTGGGTGGGGCGGCCGGCCTGGAAGCGGTACGGGGATCCGTAACCGTTCCCGGCCCCCGCGCCCCGGCGCGGGGCGACAGGTCCGCCGTTCGGGCCGCACCCGGCCCAAGGGGCACAGGCCGCCCCGCCCCCGCCCACCCGCCCGTCCGACGTATCCGCTGGTGGGGGCCGCACCCGCGCGGGCAGGCGTACTACAGCGCCCCGAAATATGATGAGCGCGGGCCTCTCGCGCCGCGAAGGGCGAACGAGCGGGGACACATGGACGCAACGCGCAGTGGCCTTCGGAGCGGAGCGCGCGAAGGCCCGCCCGGGAGCGGTCCGTGACGCCCCGCCGCCCCTCCCGGCCGGGCAGCGCCGATCTGCTCACCATGCTCGGGGAGCTCACCGCCCGGGCCCGCGAGGGAGCCGAGTTCCAGCAGGCGCGGGTGGAACTGGCCGAGGCCCTCCAGCGGGAACTGTTGCCGGCTGGCCTGCCCGTGGTCCCCGGACTGCGCAGCGCCGCCCGCTACTCCCCCGCCCGCCAGGGGCTGGAGATCGGCGGCGACTGGTACGACGGCTTCCGGGTGCCGCCGCACACCGTGGCCTTCTCCATCGGCGACGTCCAGGGGCACGACGTGGCGGCGACCGCGTTCATGGGACAGGTCCGCGTCTGTCTGCGGGCGGTGGCCTCCGTGGTCGACGACCCCGGCGAGGTGCTCGGTCGGGCGAACGAGGTGCTCCTCGCGATGGACTGCGAGCTGTTCGCCACGTGCACCCTGCTCCACGTCGACCCGCGCACGGGAGAACTGGTGAGCGCCCGGGCCGGTCACGTCCCCACCGTCTGGGCCACGGTCGACGGCCGGTACGGCATCGCCGAGGACACCGGCGGCCCGCCCCTCGGCACCCTGCCCGAGGCCTCGTACGCGGTGACGCGCCGCCGGCTGACCAGCGCCGGGTCGATCGTGCTGCTCACGGACGGGGTCGTCGAGGGCCCCTCCTTCCCCATCGACGTGGGCCTCGAACGGGTGTCGCGCATCGTCCGGGAGGCGGCGGGCGCCGATCCGGACGAGCTGGCCGCCGAGGTGATGAAGGTGGCCGATTCCACCGGGCACGCGGACGACGCCGCCGTCCTCGTCATCGGCCACGAGGCGATGGGGGCCTGAGGGAGCCCGGGGCGCCCGCGCGTGTCACGTCCTCGCGGACGGCCGCCCTGTTGTCTGATGCTGTGGTGCGCACCCTGGAAGGGCGAGGCCCGTACCGGACCCTCTTACGGATCCTGGCCGTCGCCGTCCTCTACTACGTCGGCGGGCGCCTCGGGCTGCTCCAGCAGGTGGTCCTCGACGGCGCGGTGGTCACCCCGCTGTGGCCGCCGACCGGGATCGCCCTCGTGTGCCTGCTGCGCTTCGGCGCCGGCATCTGGCCGGGGATCGCCCTGGGCACGTACCTGGCGATCGAGCGGATCAGCACCTTCCAGGCCGCCGACCTCATCATCGTCGCGGGCAACGTACTGGCGCCGCTGTGCGCGTACGCCCTGCTGCGCCGGGTGGGGTTCCGCCCTCAGCTGGACCGGCTGCGCGACGGCCTGGCCCTGGTGTTCCTGGGCGGGCCGGCCCCGATGCTGATCAGCGCGACCACCGGGGCACTGACGCTGCTGCTCACGGGCAATCTGACGGGGGCGCGGTTCTGGCCCGCCTGGGGCGCCTGGTGGGCGGGCGACACGATGGGGGTGCTGCTCGTCGCCCCGCTGCTGCTGGCCCTGCGCCGGCCCCGGCTGCCGGTGGACCCGTACCGGGCGGCCGAGGCGGTGGCGCTGCTGGTCACGGCCGGCGCCGTGACGGTGGTGACCACGCACAGCTCCCTGTCGCTGTTGTTCCTCGTCTTCCCGCTGCTGATCTGGGCGGCGGTGCGCTTCCAGTCGGCCGGCAGCGCGCCGTGCGCGCTGCTGGTGTCCGTGCTCGCCATCTCGGCGGCGACGGACCGCGACGGCCCCTTCGCGCGGCACACCCTCTTCGAGGTGATGATCAATCTCCAGGCCCTCAACGGGGCGGCGGCGCTGACCGGGCTGCTGCTGTCCGCGATGGTCACGGAGCAGAACCACATCCGTCAGAGGATCGAGCAGGTCTGCGAGGACCTGGCCGAGGTGGTGGCCCGGCTCTCCCCCGACGGACGCGGGCGCTGACGGGCCGCGGCCCCCTCGGCCGTGCCCGTCAGGGCAGACGGCGTCCGCGCGCCGCCTGCCACAGGCGGTACCACTCCTCGTGGGTGAGGTCCGGCTCGCGCAGGACCGCGTCCCGGCAGGCGCGGACGCGCGCGGGGTGGGAGGTGCCGATGACGGGCGCGATCCGGGCGGGGTGGCGCATGAGCCACCACAGCAGGACGGTCTCGGGCGTGGTGTCCTTGCTCCGCGCGAGCTCGACGAGCAGTGCGGCGGTGGCCTGTTCGGCGGGGGTCTCCTGGAGGCCCGTGTAGCGGCCCTTGGCGAGCGCGCCCCAGGCCTGGAGGCGGATGCCGTGGTCCACGCAGTGTTCGAGGGTCCCGAAAGGGAAACCGTTGGCCGCGCCGGACGGGGTGTTGAGCAGCACGCCCGCCTCGACCCAGTCGCGGCTGCGCAGGCTCATCTCCAGCTGGTTGGCCACCAGTGGCACGTCGAGGCGGGCCTGGAGGTGGGCGATCTGCGCGGCGCCCGCGTTGGAGACGCCGAAGTGCCGTACGAGGCCCTAGCGGTGCAGGGACATCAGCGCGGCGGCGACCGAATCGGGGTCGGCGAGGGGGTCGGGTCGGTGCAGGAGGAGCACGTCGATCACGTCGGTGCGCAGGCGCGTGAGGCTCTCCTCGACGCGGCGGACGATGTGCTCGGGGCGCAGGTCGTACATCTGGGGGTGGTCGGGGCCGGCCAGTCGGATGCCGCACTTGGTCTGGAGGGTGATGCGCTCGCGCAGTCCGGGCGTACGGGCGAGCACCTCGCCGAAGACGGCCTCGGACTTGCCGTGCCGGTAGATGTCGGCGTGGTCGAAGGCCCCGATGCCGATGTCGAGGGCCGCGTGGACGGCCTGTTCGGCGGCGTCGATGTCGTGGGGGGCGTACGGTTCCGGGCCCCAGGTGCCGCCCAGGCCCATGCAGCCGTACAGCAGCCGGTCGCCGCTGGTGTCGTCGGCCCGGCCGGCGTGCTCGTTCGTGTTCATGTCAGTCGCCACGGGCCCACCTTAGAGGGGCGCGCCCCGGGGGTGCGGCCATCCTGATCGCGCCGGCGGATCGCGCTGCCGGGCCGGGCCCGCACGGTTGCGCCGGCGGCGGAACACCGACCGGACCGGGCCGACGCTCCGTACAGTCCGATCCCATGACGACGACAACGACGATGACGGCGACGACGACAACGGCGATGACGACGCGTACGGTCGAGTACCGGGCCGACGGTTTGACGATGATCGGACATCTCGCGCTCCCGGCCGGTGTCGACCGCCGGCCCGCGGTGCTGCTCGGACCGGAGGGGACGGGGCTCAGCGACGTCGAGCGCCGCCGGGCCGACGCCCTCGCCGAACTGGGTTATGTGGCCCTGGCCTTCGACCTCCACGGCGGGGGGCGCTATCTGGCCGACCCCGAGGAGATGCTTGCCCGCTGCCTGCCGCTGCTCGCCGATCCCGACCGGATGCGGGGCATCGGCCACGCGGCGCTCGACGTGTTGCGCGCCGAGCCGCGCACCGACCCCGACCGGATCGCCGCGATCGGCTACGGCACCGGGGGCGCCATCGGGCTGGAACTCGGTCGCGACGGCGTCGACCTGCGCGCGATCGGCACGCTCAACGCGGTGACCACGGGCCGACCGGGCGAGGCGGCGCGCATCGGCTGCCCGGTGTGGGCCGGGGTCGGGTCGCTGGACCCGATCATGACGCCCGCGCAGCGGGAGGCGTTCACCGCCGAGATGGAGGCCGCCGGTGTCGACTGGCGCCTCACCGTCTACGGCGGCGCCCTGCACGCCTTCCACCACCCGCCGGTCGACCACCCCACGGTCCCCGGCGTCGGCCACCACCCCCGGCACGCGCGGCGCGCCTGGCTCGACGTCGTCGACCTGCTCGCCGAATGCCTGCCCCTGGCCGGTGACCCGGGGGCATGATCCGGGCCGGGACACCCTCACCCGCTTGCTTCATAACTCCTTGACTCCTCAAGCTTCAGTCCTGATACTTGAGGAGTCAAGGAGGTTGCGATGAGTGACGCGCTGGACGTATCCCTGCGCTTGGTGAAGGCCCAGACCACCCTGGTCAGGCGGTTCGACTCCCGTTTGGGGTCCCTGTACGGGGTGAGCCTGGCGGATTTCATGACCCTGCTGCACCTGGGGCGCGCGGAAGGGGGCCGGATGCGACGGGTCGACCTCGCGCAGGCCCTCGGCCTGACCGCCTCGGGCGTCACCCGGGGCCTGGGGCCGCTGGAACGGATCGGGCTGGTCGTACGGGAGACGGACGCGCGTGACGCCCGCGTGGCGTACGCGGCGCTGACGGACGTCGGGCGCGAGCGGCTGCGCGACTGCCTCAAGGCGGCCGACCAGGTCGCCGCCGAGGTCTTCGGCGCGCCCGAGTGGACCGCCGAGGAGGTCGCGGCCCTGGGTGGGCTCCTCACCCGGCTCGGCGGCACGGGCCTGCCCGAGGACCACACCGCCGACGCCTGACGGGCGGGCGGGCGGAAGCACGGTCGGGGCCCCCGGTGCGTCAACCCGGGGGCCCCGACCGGCGCGTGAAACGGCCGATCAGGGGTCACTCGTCCGCCATTCGGGGGACGACGCCCCTTCCGCCCCGCGCCCCGTTCCTAGGATGTGGCAGCCGCCCGCCTTCCGGCCGCGGCATCACACGCGCACGGACGGGGACTTGGATGATGAAGCGGTGGGGCGTACTGGTCGCGGCCGGGGTACTGGCGCTGGGGCCGGCGACCACGGGCGCCGCCCAGGCCGGTACGGGGCCCGCGTCCTGCCCGACGGCGGAGATCTTCGCCACCGACAACACCGCGATCATCACCGACCCCGAGGACCCCCGACTGGACCGGGACCTGCGGCACTTCGCGCGGGAGGTGCGCGGGGTGATCCGCGCGCACGGCGCGCGGCCGGGCGCCTCGACCCTGCTGGACGGCGTGTTCTGGTCGGACGAACTGCACCGGACGACCTACGAGCGCTCGCGCGAGTTCGACGTGGACCGGGTCGGCCGCGAAGGCCTGCACGACATCGCCGAGGTCGTGCGCAAGACGTACGACCAGGAGTCGGTACTGACCTTCCGGTGCCTGCCGCGCTCGGCGCCCGACACCGACGCGGTCGAGATCCGGGCCGACGGGGTCAGCGCGACCCGACTGCACGAGGCGCTGGCCGCGGACCCCGAGGCCCGCGAACGCCTCGGCGGCGGCTCGGTGACCCTCGACGGCCGGCTCCTGCTCATCGCCCCGCTGTCCGACCTGCCGTTCGCCCGCACCTTCACCACGGGGCTCGGAGTCGACTGGAACGAGGCCGAGATCCACTACGGGGACCAGGAGTTCGTGGCCCGCTGACGAGCCCGGACACGAGTAACCGCCCGCCGCCCCGAGGCGGCGGGCGGCCTCCTCACGGGCGCGGGCGCTTGAAGTAGTGCCAGGGGAAGGAACCGGGCCCCACGCGCGTCCACCCCTCGGCGGTCAGCCGGCGGCGCTGTCCGACGAGCGCCCGGCGGTGTTCCCAGACCTGGTCGGAGGCCTCCACGACCAGGCGCAGCGGGCCGTAGTCGACCAGGTGCCAGCCGGCGCGCCCCGCCTCTTCGAGGGCGGCCATCTCGGTGAAGGCCGTCACCGGGGTGACGACCCGTCGCTCCGGACCGTCTGCCGACTCCGCCGCGGCCGCGTCCCGCGGCTGCTTGACCGCGAACCGCTGCTGGGCGGCCTGCCGACTCACCCCGAGGACCCCGCCGACCGCGTCCCAGCTGTGGCCGGCCGCCCGCGCCCCCTGGATGGCCTCGCGCAGCAGCCGGCTCGATTCCTCGGCTCCGACGCGGGCGGCGGCCACCAGCCGCAGGTAGCCCTCGGGGTCGTGCTCCAGCGAATCGGCGAGCCCGGCGGGAGATCCCAGGACGGCGCTCGCGATCGACTCGCGGATCCCGTCGGCCTCCTCGGGGCTCAGCAGCTCCCCGCCGGTCACCTTCCGCCGCCGGCGGCAGCGGAGGAAGACGTGGAGGAAGAGGAAGAGGAAGAGGCGGTGGGGCCCAGCGGTTCCAGCGCGTCGAGCAGCTCCTCGTCACGTCGGGACTCCGCGCTCCGCGCGGCGTCCGTCCCCTCCTCGCCCGGGCGGCCGTCGGACCACTCGGCGCGGACGGAGGCCGTCAGGGCGCCCATGGCGGCGAAGAGGACGATGTCCGCGGCGACCAGGGCGGCGGTCACGCCCACCCCGAGGTCGTCCCCGAGCGTCAGGGCGACGCTGATGAGGCTGACGGCGATGGCGAGGAAGCCGAACACCAGCCTGATCGCCTTGGCGGAGGACTCGGACGCGGACTTCGAAGAGAGGTTCATGGCGTCAAGATTTCCTTGACATGATCTTCTTGTCAAGGGTTTCTTGACGCCGCTATCGGGAGCGGGCGGCGAGGGCCGCGTTCACCTTCATCAGCGCCGGCACCACCAGGTACACCACGACCGGAATGGCTATCACCGTCAGGACCAGGGTCTGCACGGGCAGCGGAACGTCCCCCAGCAGCGGGCGCAGCAGGGCCAGGGCGAGGGTGATCGTCGGGTAGACGGCCAGCCAGGTGATCAGCGCGCGACGGTGGATGGACGGCGCGGCGGGTGCGGGCACGGCAACTCCCTTGGGCGGGCGGCTGGATCCTGATTTCCAACCAACTGGTTGGAGTCTTGCACAGCGGGCGGCGCAAATCCAACCGGAAGGTTGGGAATAACGTAGGATGGCCGCATGGCCTGGGACACCGCACGCACGAAACAACTCCTCCTCGACGCGGCCGTCGAGGAGTTCGCCGAATTCGGGCCGGAGGGTGCGCGCGTCGCCCGGGTGGCCACCCGGGCCGGCGTCAACAAGGAGCGGATCTACCAGTACTTCGGCAACAAGAAGAAGCTGTTCGCCTCGGTGCTGGAGAGCGAGATGGCCAAGCTCGCCGTCTCCGTGCCCCTCACCGCCGAGCAGGCCACAGACCTGGGCGAGTACGCGGGCCGGGCGTACGACTACCACCTGAGCCATCCGCACTTCCTGCGGCTGCTGGCGTGGGAGGGGTTGATGTGCCAGGACCGGGTCGTCGCCGAGTACGAGCGCACCGACCACTACGAGCAGAAGGTCGCCGCCATCTCCGAGGCGCAGCGCGCGGGCGCCCTCACCTCGGAGGTGCCGGCCGCGCAGCTCATGCAGACGGTGATCGCGCTCACCAGCAGCTGGTTCACGCTGCCGCAGATCGCCCGCATGCTGGTGCCCGAGGGGCCCGAGGGCGCGGCGGACGTACGGCGCGAGGCCCTGGTGACGCTCGCCCGACGGCTCACCCGGGCCTGAGCCCGCCTCGGCGGCGGGGGGACCCGGGCCGGGGCGATCGCCCCGCAGGGGCGTCCGCCGTCGGTCAGAGGTCGATCCAGTAGCGCCGCTTGGTGCCGATCAGCGTCTCCCGCACGTCCTCCAGGACACCGCCGTTGCGCTCGATGGTGCGCGCCGAGGCCTCGTTGTCGGGGTCGCACGTGAGCAGGACCCGGTCCATGCCCAGCAGGCGCGCCTCGTACAGGGCCTCCCCCAGCGCCCGGGTGGCGACGCCGCGCCCGCGCGCCGAGGGGCGGACGCTGTAGCCGATGTGGCCGCCCGCGTCGAGGAGGAAGGCGTTCAGGTAGTGCCGCAGGTCGATGGCGCCCAGGTAGGTGTCCCCGTCGGCGATCCACCAGTACGTGGCGTGCACGCGCCCCTGCTCCACCGGCACGCCGCGGTCCCCGTACGCGCGCAGCCGCGCGACCCAGGCCGCGAAGCCCTCGGCGCTGCGCACGTCGTCGTCGAAGCCGACGCCCGACCCGTCCAGGTGCGCGTCGGCCCCCCACTCCTCACGGGCGGCGAGCCAGGACGAGTGCAGTCGTGTCGTGGGGGCGATCAGCGCGGACATGCCGTGGACGGTAACAGTCGGATGATCGGACATCGCAATCCGCGCGCCCGCGACCCGGGCCTCGACGGCATCGACGAATCGACGAATCGACGGCATCGACCGCATCGACGGCGGGGACGTCGGCGGCGCGGACGGACTCAGGGGCGGGTCGCGGGGCCGGCCCACCGGGCGGGGGCGAATCCGTCGCCGTCGGCCCGGACCTCCAGCGCTCCGGCTCCGCCGAAGTGCGCGGGCAGGACGAGTTCGCCCTCGGCCGCCGCCCGGGTGAGGATCGCGCGGCGCGTGGCGACCGCCTGCCCGGGGTCCATGCAGAAGCAGCTGTTGTGGGTGGGGTCGAGGACCTGGACCGGGCTGTGGAGGAGGTCTCCGACGAACACGGCCCGTTCGCCGCCGGAGTCGAGGCGCAGCACGCTCGAACCGGGCGTGTGTCCGGGGGCGGATTCCAGGGTGAGGTGTTCGGCGATGCGGTGGCGGCCCTCCCACAGGTCCACCAGCCCCGCCCGGTGCAGGGGCGCGACGCTGTCCTCGTAGATCAGCCGGTCGTCGACGCGCACGCCCCCGCCGTAGTCGCCGCGGGGGCCGAAGTGGAGGTCGTCGGCGGCCGGGACCAGGTAGCGGGCGCGGGGGAAGGTGGGGACCCACGCGCCGTCCCGGTCCATGGTGTTCCAGCCGACGTGGTCGGCGTGCAGGTGGGTGTTGACGACGACGTCCACGTCCCCCGGGCGGACGCCCGCCCGCGCCAGGGCGCCGAGGAAGTCGCTCTCCCGGTGGTGGAAGTGGGGCTCCCCGGGCCTTTCGCGGCCGGCGCCGACACCGGTGTCGATCAGGACGGTGAGGCCGGCGCCGCGCACCACCCAGCTCTGGAGGGCCATGACGGCCAGGTCGCCCTCGGGCTGCCAGTGGCGCGGGGCGAGCCAGTCCTCGTTGTCCCGCCACAGCCGCTCCGGGGAGTCGGGGACCAGGCCCCGGGCGGGCGCGAAGGGGCCCTGCCATTCGAGGACCCGGATGATCTCCACCTCGCCGAGGCGGAGGTTCCCGCCGCCCTCCCCGGCCTCCCCGACCTCCGTGGCCTCCGTGGCCCGCTTCGTCGTGCTGTCCGTGGCGCCGTCCGTCGCGCCGTGGTCCGTGTCCGTGTTCCGCGTCATGGCTCGACCCTAGGGAGGCGGGGATGAGCGTCTCAATGCGTCGGGCGATCTCCTGGATACGCGGAACGCTCACTCCTGACGCACACGCACCGGCTAGGGTCCGGGCATGGATGTGGTGAGCGACGCGATCGCGGCCGTACGGGTGGGCCGCCCCTCCTCGGACCGGGTCAGGGTGCACGGGCGCTGGTGCGCGCGCCTGGCCCCGTACGAGGGGGCGGGTTTCCACGTCGTCCTCGAAGGCGGCTGCCGGCTGTTCCCCGACGGCGGCCCTCCCCTCTCGCTGGGCCCGGGGGACGTGGTGCTGCTGCCGCACGGCACGGGGCACGTCATCTCCGACGCCGGCGCGGAGACGGTGGACCTCTCCCGCGCCGTGCCGTACGAGGAGTTCGCCGCCGGCCGCGAGGGGTCGGGGCCGATCGCGGCCGGGGACGGATCGGCGGTGCTGGAGATGCTGTGCGGGAAGTACAGGCTCGACCGGAGCCGGGCGCACCCTCTGATGGCGGAGCTGCCGGAGGTGGTCCACCTGCCGAGCCGGGTGGGCTCCCACCCGGAACTGCGTTCGGCCGTCGAGCTGTTGGGGCGGGAGCAGGGTGGGCGGCGGCCCGGGTCCCAGGTGGCGGTCACCGCTCTGCTGGACCTCCTCCTCGTCTACATGCTCCGCGCCTGGTTGGCCGAGGGCGCGGGCGGCGCCTGGCCGGCGGTGCTGGGCGACCCGGTGGCCGCCGCGGCGCTGCGGGCCCTGCACGCCGATCCGGCCGCGCCGTGGACCGCCGAGCGCCTCGCCTCGGAGGCGGGGGTCTCGCGGCCCACCCTGGCCCGGCGCTTCACCTCCCTGGTCGGGCGCCCGCCGATGGCGTACCTGACCTGGTGGCGGCTGACCCTGGCCGCCGCGGCGCTGCGGGACACCGACGATCCGTTGGCGACCGTCGCGCGGCACGTCGGCTACGGCAGCCCGTACGCGTTCTCGCACGCGTTCACCCGCGCGTTCGGGACCACCCCCGGCCGCTACCGGGCCGCCGGGGGTGGGCCGGTGGCCGCTCCCCTCGCCGGGACGGGCGCCGGGAGCGGCGTCGGGAGCGGCCTCACCAAGGCCGGACCGGCGGCGGTCGGATCGTAGGACTTGGCGAGAATCCGACCATGGCCTTTACTGTCTGTTTGCCTCATGAAGACCCACCCCGCGCAGGAGCCCCTCATGCCTCAGCCCGCACGTCGTTCCCGTCGCCGGACCGTACGCCTGGCCGCGCTGACCGCCGCCTCGCTGGTGGCGGTGCCCGCCCTGGCGGCGTGCGGCGGTGACGCGAAGGGCAAGGCCGACGCGAAGCCCTCGGGCGGCTCCGCGAGTCCCTCCGCCTCCGCGCCGGTCGTCCTGCCCGCCGCGCTGACGGGGCAGAAGCCCCAGTGGGGCGCCTGCGCCGCGCCGTCCGCCGCGCAGGGGGGCGGGAAGGCGCCGGGGAAGGCCTGGGAGTGCGCCACGATGAAGGCGCCGCTGGACTACGCGAAGCCGGCCGGGGAGACCGTCGACGTCGCGCTGATCCGCAAGAAGGCCACCGACGCGAACAAGCGCGTGGGTTCGCTGGTCTACAACTTCGGCGGCCCCGGCGCCTCCGGCGTCCAGCGGCTCCCCCAGTTCGCGGACGAGTACAAGAAGCTGAACGGGGTCTACGACCTGGTGAGTTTCGACCCGCGCGGGGTCGGCGAAACCGCCCGGGTCACCTGCCTCGACGACAAGACGATGGACGAGGCCACCAACAGCGAGAACCCGCTCGACGACGTCCGGAAGTTCACCGAGGCCTGCAAGCGCAATTCCGCCAAGGTGCTCCCGCACGTGGGCACCGCGGACACGGCCCGCGACATGGACCTCATGCGCCAGGTCCTGGGCGACCAGAAGCTGAACTACTTCGGCATCTCCTACGGCACCCAGCTGGGCGGCGTCTACGCGCACCTGTTCCCGAAGAACGTCGGGCGCACCGTGTTCGACGCGGTCGTGGACCCGACGGCCGACGACGTGCAGAGCGCCCTCGGCCAGACCAAGGGGTTCCAGCTGGCGCTGGAGCACGCCATGAAGTACTGCCGCGACAAGTACACGGCCAACTGCCCGACCGGGCCGAGCGACGCCGAGGGCACCAAGCGGATCACCGCCCTGCTGGAGAAGCTGAAGACGAAGCCCGCCCCCGCGGACGGCGGACGCAAGCTCACCTCCGACGCGGCGGTCGTCGGCATCATCGCGAGCCTGTACGACAAGGAGGCCTGGGAGTACCTCGTGCAGGGCCTGGGCGAGGTCAATCAGCTGGGCACCGGCACCATCCTGCTGTCCCTCGCGGACAGCTACAGCGGGCGCGGCGAGGACGGCCGGTACGACAACTCGGGCGCCGCGCAGGCGGCGATCAGCTGCGTCGACACCAGCCGTCGCCACACGGTGGAGGAGATGAAGGCACAGGAGCCGGCGTTCCGCGCCGCTTCCCCGGTCTTCGGCCCGGCCACGGTGGAGGGCCTGCTCGGCTGCACCGAGTGGCCGGTCCGCGGCACCACCGAGAAGCCGCAGGTCGCGGCGGCCGGCGCGGCCCCGATCGTGGTCATAGGCAACAGCGGCGACCCGGCCACCCCGGTCGAGGGCGCCAAGCGGATGGCGGACGCGCTCGGCCGGGGCGTCGGCGTGAACGTCACCGTCCAGGGCGAGGGCCACGGCACGTACGCGAAGAACGCCTGCGCGACCAAGGCGGTCGACTCGTTCCTGATCGACGGCGCCGTGCCGGCCGACGGCACGGTCTGCAAGTAAGTCCACCGGCGCCCCCCTCGTACGGATCTTCGTTCGGCCGAGGGGGTGGCGCCTCCTACACTGGTCCCGCCCGGCCGAAGGTGCCGGCCTTCAGGGGAGCGAAGTCCTAGTGAGCAGCAGCAGTACCAGCAGCAGCGACGCGCCGATCTACGCCCAGCTCATACGGGAGCGCGGTGACGTCCCGGGGCAGGTCCGGCGGGAAGCGGAAGACATTCTCCACGCGCTCGCGCAGGTGATGGCGGGCCGGGCGCCGTCCGGGCTGCCGAACTGGCGGTCCTCGTAAGGGCCGTCGGTCCGGTGGCCGCGGCCACCACACGAGACCCCTCGACTGTGGGGGTGGGCCACATCGGCAGCGCCGGTGGGCCTGTCTAACGTTCCCGGCATGACAAGCGGACTCACCACGGCTCCCGGGGCAACGGCTTCCGCCTCCGCGGGGGCCGACCTGACCGGGCGCGTGGCCCTGGTGACCGGTGGCGGCAGTGGCATCGGGCGGGCCTGCGCGGTGGCGTTGGCCGGTGCCGGGGCCCTCGTGCACGTCGTGGACGTGGACGCGCGGGCCGCCGCCGCGGTGGCGGAGCTGGTCGAGGGGCGGGCCCACGCCGTCGACCTGGCGGACGCGAAGGCCATCGGGACGCTCCCCACCGACGTGGACGTCCTCGTCAACAACGCAGGCCTCCAGCACGTCTCGGCCATCGAGGAGTTCCCTCCCGAGCGGTTCGAGCTCATGCAGCGCGTCATGGTCGGCGCCCCCTTCCTGCTGCTGCGCCGGATCCTGCCGCACATGTACGGGCGCGGCTGGGGCCGGGTCGTGAACATCTCCAGCGCGCACGGCCTGCGGGCCAGTGCCTTCAAGTCCGGCTACGTCACGGCCAAGCACGCGCTGGAGGGGCTCAGCAAGGTCACCGCCCTGGAGGGCGCGGAGCACGGGGTGACGAGCAACTGCGTGAACCCCGGCTACGTCCGCACCCCGCTGGTGGAGCGCCAGATCGAGGCGCAGGCCCTGGCCCACGGGATCCCGGCCGAGCGGGTCGTCTCCGAGGTGCTGCTGCGCGGCTCCGCGATCAAGCGGCTGATCGAGCCCGAGGAGGTCGCGGCGGTCGCCGTCTGGCTCTGCGGACCGCACACGGGGCACGTGACCGGTTCCTCCCTCCCCATGGACGGCGGCTGGACGGCGGCGTGAGGCCGGTCCGCGCCGCGCCGGCGCGCCCGTCGGGGGCGGCGTACCCGGAACGTTCCGGGTGACGTCTCCCGTGCGGGTGGGGCAGGTTGGGGGTGCGGGGTTCGCCGGCGGTCAGCACGCGGGGACGGCGGGACGGTCGTGGGTGCGGACCGCCGGCAGCCACGCCACGGACGCCGCCGACCCGCGCGGCAGGCGTACGCGCAGCCACTCGACGGACTGTCGGTCGGCCTCGTCGACGATGGGCATCCCCTCGGGCAGCCGGCACTCGGCGGTCAGGACGTCGCCGTGCCAGACCCGGTGCGCGACCACGTTGCCGGCGGTGTAGGGCCGGTGGGGGTCCACGGCCAGCCCGAGGCTGCACTGCGGGTCCCGGTCGGTACGGTCGCGGCAGCGCGGGTCGGCGTTGAACACCCTTACGCGCCGCTCCCCTTCGGGGCGGGTGGTGTCGTACGCCGCCCAGAGCGCGGCGCCCGTGGCGCAGGCGGCGAGGGCCGCGAGCGCGGCGCGCGGCAGCCGGCGGCGGCGCGGTCGCCTCGGGGCGGGCGGCCGGGGGGTCGGGGCGGGCGCGGGGGTGTGGGCCGCGATGCGGGCGCGCAGGCTCTCGGCGGTGTGCGCGGCGCGGGCGGCGTGGGTGGGGGCGAGGCAGTCGGCCACCAGGTCGCGCCAGAAGGGCGGTACCGCGTGGTGGGTGCGCAGCGGGGCGCGGCCTTCGGCGTACTCCTGTACGGCGGCGGCGCGTGCGCCGGGCGTGGCCCCGGGGAAGGGCGAGGCGCCGGCGGCGAAGGCCTCGTGGAGCATGATGCCCAGGGCCCAGATGTCGGCGCTCGGCCGGACCTGTACGCCGTGTTCGCCGAGCGGGGCCCTCCACCGCTCGGGCGGGAGGTAGTCGGGGGTGCCCATCGGGGGTGCGTGGCCGTGGGTCCCGCGGTCCCCGGTGAGTTCCGTGGCCAGGCCGAAGTCGGACAGCCTGACGGAGCCGTCGGCCATCAGCAGGACGTTGTCCGGTTTCAGGTCTCCGTGGACCCAGCCGCTGCGGTGCAGGTGGGCCAGGCCCTCGCAGACGTCGGTGAACAGTCGGACCGCGCGGGCCTCGGTGACACCCGCTTCGAGCAGGGGGCGCAGCGTGCCCGCCGCCCGTTCCATGACCAGGACGAGGGCGCCGTCGAGAAGGGGGCGGTCGGGGGCGTCGAGGACGAGGGATTCCAGCAGGCGGATCAGGCGGGGGTGTCCGGCGCGGCGGCCGAGTTCCACCTCGCGGAGGGCGGTCTCGGCGACCGCGCGGGCCTGGCGCGGTGCGAGGCCCGCGGTCGGCAGGACCTTCAGGGCGACCTCCGCCGGAACCTCCACCGGAACCTCCGTCGGGGCCTGCGCCGCAGCGCCGGCGGCCGGGCGGCCCGCGTAGACCGTGCCCCACCCGCCGGCCGCGATCGGTTCGGTGACCTCCCACGCGCCGATGCGGAAGCCGTGCGGCAGGGGCCGCGCCTGCCCGGTGCCGGAGGTGTCCGAAGTGTCTGAGGTGCCGAAGGTGTCCGAGGTGCCCCGGGCCCCGGGGGTGGGCGGGGTGCCCGGGGACGCCGGTCCGTCCTGCGGTCCCGGCGTGCCCGTGCGGGCCGGCGCGCTCCCCCGGTCCACGGCTCAGCGCGCCGCGGCGCGCGGCGCCCCGCCCGCCCCGGCGCGGGACGGCAGCAGGGCGAGGTGTTCCTCGCGTACGAGGCCGAACCGCAGGGCGAGGCCGACGAGCGCCTCGCGCTTGCCGTTGCGGCGGGCCTCTCGGCGGGCTCCCGGGGCGGCCGGGGCGCCGATGCGCATCTTCTCGTCGGCGAGGTAGTCGATCTGCGAGCTGACCGCGCGGGCCGTCAGCGCGGCGCAGGCCGGGTGGTTGCGCAGGCGGGCGACGATCTCGGGGGTGGTGGGCACGGCGAGCGGCGACTCGTCGCGCAGGCGCGGTTCGCACAGGGCGACGAGCACCAGGAAGTAGCGGGCCGTCTCGTCCAGGGAGTACGCCGTCACGGTGGTGCGGCCCCAGGGGCCGGCGGCGCCCGCGCCGGAGCGGCCGCCCGCTTCGAGGTAGACGTGGTCGGGCGCGAACACCTGGAAGGAGACGGGTGCGGCGCCGCGGGTGGGCAGGACGACCCGGGAGAACTCGAAGGGGATGGGCGCCCCGGCCCGGCGGGGCGGCACGCGCAGGTACTCCCCGGCGCCCTCCGGGTTCTCCACCAGGTAGCTGTGGGTGTCGCTGTGGTTGCTGAGCTGCCAGTGGTCCTCGGTGACGCGGATCTCCCCCGCCAGCCGCGAGATGGCCGCGTCGTCGAGCCGCAGTTCGACGGGAACGGTCGCGGAGCCGCGTCCGAAGCGGGCCACCTGCCCGGGGCCGAGCCGCAGGGTGACGGCCCCGCCGGCCGGCGTGTCACCCGGCTCGCCGCCGTGGGCGCCGCTGCCCCCCGGCAGGTACACCACCACCCCGCTCATCGCCCCTCCTCGCCCCCGCGCGGCGCCGGCCGTGCGGCGGCGCCCCGTCCCTCGCGCACGCCGAACGTTACACAGCGCGGGGCGGGCGCCCGGCCCGGCTTTGGCCGAATCCCCGCCGGTCCGCCGGGTGCCCCGCGAGGGGCCGGGATGGCCCGTGGCGCCTCAGATGGGGTCGACGTCGAGGAAGGCGGAGAGGTCCGGTTCCGGGGCCTCGCGGGTGGGGCCGCCGGTGCCCGGCAGGCCCTGTTCCGCCCAGATGACCTTGCCGTACGGGGTGTAGCGGGTGCCCCAGTGCTCGCTGAGCTGTGCCACGAGGAACAGCCCCCGGCCGCCCTCGTCGGTGGTGGCGGCGTAGCGCAGGTGCGGGGCGATGCTGCTGCCGTCCCAGACCTCGCAGGTCAGGTGGTGGTCGTAGAGAAGTCTGACGCGTACCGGCGCGCTGCCGTGGCGCAGGGCGTTGGTGATGAGCTCGCTGAGGATCAGTTCGGTGGCGAAGCCGAGCTCGGACAGCCCCCAGGCGTCGAGCCGGCGGGCGGCCGAGTTGCGGATGGCGGCGACGGCGTCCGGCTGGAAGGGGACCTCCCACTGGGCGACCCGGTCGGGGCCGAGGGTGCGGGTGCGGGCGATGAGCAGGGCGACGTCGTCGCCGGGCCGCTCGGGGAGGAGCTTTTCCAGGACGGCGGCGCAGCTCTCCTCGGGGTTGCGGCCGGGGTGGCTGAGGGCCACGCGGAGCATTTCGAGGCCCTCGCCGATGTCCCGCGCGCGTTCCTCGACCAGGCCGTCGGTGTACAGGACGAGCTGGCTGCCCTCGGCGAGGTAGATCTCGGCGGTCTCGAAGGGCATGCCGCCCAGGCCCAGCGGGGGGCCGGTCGGCAGTTCCACGATCTCGGTGGTGCCGTCGGGGGCCACCGTCAGGGGCGGGAGGTGCCCGGCGCGGGCCATGGTGCAGTGCTGGGAGACCGGGTCGTAGACGGCGTAGAGGCAGGTGGCGCCGAGGACCCCGCTGCCGTCGGTGTCCTCGGCGTTGCCCTCGCGGTCGTGGTCGATGCGCTGGACGAGGGCGTCGAGGCGGGCCAGGATCTCGTCGGGCGGCAGGTCGAGCGAGGAGAAGTTGTGGACGGCGGTGCGCAGCCGGCCCATGGTGGCGGCGGCGTGCAGGCCGTGGCCGACGACGTCGCCGACGACGAGGGCGACGCGGCTGCCGGGCAGCGGGATCACGTCGAACCAGTCGCCGCCGACGCCGGACTGGGCGGGCAGGTAGAAGTGGGCGACGTCGACGGCGCTCTGCTCGGGCAGGGCGCGCGGGAGCAGGCTGCGCTGGAGGGTCTCGGCGAGGGCGTGCTCGCGGGTGTAGCGGCGCGCGTTGTCCATGCTGACGGCGGCGCGGGCGACGAGTTCCTCGGCGAGGGAGAGGTCGTCCTCGTCGAAGGGCTCCGGCTTCTGCGAGCGCCAGAAGTTCACCACGCCGAGGACCACGCCGCGGGCCTTGAGGGGCGCCGCGATCAGCGAGTGGATGCCGTAGTCGACGATGGCCCGGGCGCGGGGCGGGTCCTGGGCGTGCCAGCCGGTGGCCACGGCGAGGTCGGGCACCAGTTCGGCCCGTCCGCCGGCGTAGCCGCGCGCCTGGGGGGTGGAGGGCAGGAAGTCGATGGTCCGGCCGCGCGGGTAGAGGGGGTGGTCGCGGCGGATGCCGCTGACGGCGGTGCGCCGCATGTCGGCGTCGGGCCCCGGCTCGTCGCCCTCCAGGACCCCCTCGGCCAGGTCGACGGTGACGTAGTCGGCGAAGCGGGGGACGGCGACCACGGCGAGTTCCTCGGCCGTGCGGACCACGTCGAGGGTGGTGCCGACGTCGCCGCCGGCGTCGTAGAGCAGCTTGAGCCTGCGGCGGGCGGTCTCCGCCCGGCTGGTCAGGATCCGCATCTCGGTGGAGTCGCGGATGGTGACGGCGCAGCCCTCGGGCCGGCCGCGGGGGTGGGTGGGGCGCTGGTTGACGACGAGGAGCCGGTCGCCGGTCTCCAGTACCTCGTCGGTGGTCTCCCGGCCGGACAGCAGCAGTTCCGCCATCCGCTGGTCGAGGCACGGGACGTCCCCGATGTGGCGTCCCTCGGCGTCCTCGGGGAGGCCGAGGAGGCGCTTGGCCTCGTCGTTGGCGAGGAGCAGCCGTCCGTCGCCGTCGGTGATGAGCACCCCTTCGCGGACGGCGTGGAGCACCGCGTCGTGGTGTTCGTACATGCGGGTCATCTCGGTGGTGCCGAGGCCGTGGGTCTGGCGCAGCAGGCGGCGGCTGATCAGGGCCGTGCCGGCGGTGGCGAGGGCCAGGCCGATCGCGATGGCGAGGAGGATGACGGGGAGCTGGCGGTCGACGACGCCGCTCACGTTCTTCACGGTCAGGCCCGCCGACACCAGGCCCACGACCTTGCCGTCGGGGGCGGTGACGGGGACGACGGCCTGGATCTCCTTGCCCAGGGGGCCCTGGACGCTCTCGGTGTGGACCTGTCCGGCGAGGGAGGGTTCGATGGTGCCGACGAACCGTTTCCCGATGCGGTCGGGCTGCGGGTGGGTGTAGCGGATGCCGTTGGTGTCCATCACGACGATGAAGTCCACGCCCGCGTCCTTGCGCGTCGCCTCGGCGAGGGGCTGGAGGACGGCGGACGGGTCGGCGGTCTTCAGGGCCGGCTGGAGTCCCAGGGAGTGGGCGAAGGTCTGGGCGACCGACACCGAGCGGTTGCGCGCCTCGCGGTCGATGTCGTGCCGCGACTGCAACAGGAGGGCCAGCAGTGCGCCGGCGGCGAGCAACACCACGATCGCCACCTGGAGGACGAAGACCTGTCCGGCGACGCTCCTGGATCTGTTGCCTAGGGGTGACCGCACCGGCGTGCCCGGCACGGGTGGCGAGGAAGGGTCACGAACCAGTTGTAGCACTTCCGGGGGCCCACGGCCCCCGGCGGGCGCACCGCGCGTCGCGCCGGTGCCCCGCCGTACGGGGCTAGACCGTGCGCGGCGCGGCGGCGGTGACGAGGTCCGGGGCGCCGTCGGCCGGCGGCGTGGCCGTCGGGGTCCCGGCCGCCGGCGCCTGGGGCGCGGGCGAGGCGGGGGCCGTCGGGGAGGCGGTCGGCGGGGTGCAGGTGACCTCGTCGCGCGGGGTGTAGTGGGTGGTGGAGTCCTCGCGCTTGACCTCGCGGCCGCCCTGGACGAAGACGCGGCCCACGGTGACGTCGAAGCCTTCCAGCGGGGTCTGCGCCTCGCAGGTCGGGGCGGGGTCGGTGCGCCGGGCGGGCGGGGTGACGTGGGTGCGGGGGCCCTGGGTGGCGCGGATCTCGTCGTACTTCTTGGTGCCGAGGAGGGTGATGGTCAGCGAGGTGTCGGTGGAAGTGGCCTGGACGTAGATCGCGTGGCCGGAGTCGTTGAGCCAGCGCAGGTCGAGGGTGCCCCAGGCGACGGTGGCCTCGCGGCCCTCGGGGTAGCGCTCGATGTAGAAGGAGTGGGCGCCGTGCTCGACGATCCCCAGGCCGGCGAAGAACGCGGCGTTGTACATGGTGGTGGCCACGGCGGAGACGCCGCCGCCGGGGGACTTCACGTACCGGCCGTCATTGATCATGATGCCGTCGACGAAGCCGTTCTCCGGGGTGCGCTCGCCGACGGTCCGGTTGAAGCTCCACTCCTCGCCGGGCTTGACCACGGAGCCGTTGATGAGCTCCACGGCCCGGCCGATGTTGGTGGTGCGGTACGGGGCGGCCGGGAACTCGACGGTGAAGGAGGAGACCTTCTCCTTGATCCCCAGGCGCTGGGCGTCGGCGTTGCCCAGATCGGGCCGGACCGTCTCGGTGGCCACCTCGGCGCTGCGGGCGGTCGTTCCCGTCCGGGTGAGCAGGGGCATCACGGCGCGGCCGAGGGCCTGCTCGGTGACGCGTACGCCGGGGCTGCTGTCCTCCTCGACGACGACCCGGCCGTCGGGGCCGACGCCGAGGTCGGCGTCGCGCGGGTCGCTCGCGGCCCGCGCGACGGGGCGGGCCACGGCGGGGTCGGCGAGCAGGCCCTTGGAGTCCAGGGCCGGTACGAGGCGTCCCCGGTCGTCGGTGTTCATCTTCAGGTGGGTGCCCAGGACGGCGGCGCTGATGGGTATGCGGGTGCCGGCGACGCTGACCGTGACGGGTCCGGACATCGCGGGGCGCGCGAAGGCGCTCATGGCGCGGTCGGTCTCGGCAGCGCCGACGCGGGGCTCGATGCGGTCGACGGGCAGGGCGAGGGGGCCGTCACCCGGGCGCAGGTAGCCGTCACGGAGGGTGTCGAGCGCGGGGTCCTTGAGGAGGGTGATGCCGGCCTGGGGGGTGACGGCCTTGGCCGCGCCCTTCTCGAAGGTGACCGCGCCGTCGCGGGCGGTGCGCGCGGCGCCGTCGGCGAGGCGGTCGACGGCGGCCCGTGCGGTGCGCTCGTCCATCCGGACCACGGGTTCGACGTCGCGTTCGGCGGAGGTGAAGAGCCTGCCGATGACGGTGGTCGGCGCGTATCCGGTACGCGCGGCGCGGTCGACGGTGGCCCCGGTGTCGAGGGAGAGTCCGAGGCTCGCGGGGGCCGCCCGCTCGACGCGGTCGCCGATCTCCAGGGTCATCGGCGCCGTGGCGATCGGTCCGAGCTCGCGGTCCAGGGTCCGTCGGGCCTCCGCCCGGCTCATGCCGCCGATGTCGACGCCCTGGACCCGGGTGCCGAAGTCGACGTCACCGCCGGTGACGAGGCCGGTGACGTAGAGGCCGCCGAGGCCGAGTACGGCGGCGCCGCCCGCCACCGGGAGGGCGATGCGCCAGTTGACCGTCCGCTTGCCCGCGCGTGCCATGTCTCTCCTGTGACGCCGACCGGTGGACGGTGCGGCGCGGGCCGCGGTGGGCGGCCGTAGACGACGTTTCCAACCACCGATGATTTCGGAATTTCGTCCTATTTGGTGAGGAATGTAAGGATTGCCACACTGATGCGTACGGCGTACGCCGCCTCGTGGCGGGGGGTGCCGCCGATCCGTGGCGGGCGCGTGGCGCCGACCCGCGACGCGGGTGCCCGGCGCGCGGCGCGCGCCCGCCACGGGCCGGGGCGCGCACCCCGGCGGCATCCCGGGTCGTCCCGTTCTGGCTCCCGCCGGCGTGCCTCGTGCATCATTGAGCCGGCTGCTTCTTCACCTGCGACCGAAATCCATCTGCTTCAACACCCTTTCTGGCTGCGGAGGTTCGCGATGGCGGTACGGACGCGCGTCCACCTCGTGCTGGTGCACGGCCTGTTCTCGTCCGCGAAGGTGTGGAAGGCCTTCGAGTCGCTGATCGCCACCGACCCGGAACTGGCCGACTGGGTCAGCGTCCACCCCTTCGCCTACGACTCCCCGCTGGTGCGGCTGCGTCCGGACCGCCGGGTGGCCGAGACCGACGACATCGCCGACCAACTCGGCACCTTCCTGGAGACCCGCCTCGCCGACGCCGAGCGGATCGTGCTGGTGACCCACAGCCAGGGCGGGCTGATCGTGCAGCGCTTCCTGGCGCGCAAGCTGTGGAACGGGGAGGGCGCCGAACTCGCCCGGATCAAGCACTTCACCATGTTCGCCTGCCCCAACACCGGGTCCGGGTTCTTCCTCACCGTCCGCAAGGCCCTCGTCCTTTGGCGCAACCCCCAGGAACAGCAACTGCGGCCCTTCGACCGGTCCGTGACGGAGGCCCAGCGCACGGTGCTCGGCGCGGTGGTGCACGGCCGCGCCCACACCGACCAGGAGTGCCCCATCCCGGTCCGCGCCTACGGGGGCTCCGCCGACGACATCGTGCCGCCGGTCGTGGCCCGCGGCGTGTTCCCCAAGGGCGGGGTGGTCACCGCCGACCACTTCTCCATCGTGCAGCCCGAGGACCGGTCCGCCCCGTCCTACATGGCCGTGCGCGGCGCCCTGCTGGAGGTGGCCGAGGCGGCGGACACCCCGCCGGCGAAGGCCCCGCCCGCCGGGGACTCCCCCGCGACCCTGGTCCCGCTCGAAGCCGCCGCCCTGCCCGCCCGCGGCGGCGCCGGGTCCGACGGCCGCCCCCTGCTGCCCCCGGCCGCCGCGGAGTCCGACCTGCCCTTCCCCGCCCCGCCCTACGCGCGCATGGAGGAGTTCAAGGGACAGGACCGGCAGGACCTCGTCGCCTCCCTGCTGTCCGGGCGGGCCGCCCCGGCGGGACAGCAGGTGCACGTGCTCGCCGGTCTGGGCGGCTCGGGCAAGAGCCGGCTGGCCCTGGAGGTCGCCGACCGCGCCCAGCGCGCCGGGCACCGCGTCTGGTGGGTGTCGATGCCCGAACTGAGCCTGCGCATGCGGATGATGGCCCGCGACCTCGGCGCCCCCTCGATGGTGGTCGAACGGGCCTGGATGCTGGGCACCGCCATGGACCTGGTCTGGGAGCTGCTGAACGCCTGCCCCGACCCCTGGCTGCTGATCTTCGACAACGCCGACGACCCCGCGCGCCTGGGCCCCCGCGACGGCCTGGTCGGCGACGGCACGGGTTGGCTGCGCCGGCCGCGGAACCCCGGCGGCACGGTCCTGGTCACCAGCCGGGTCCGCCGCCCGCAGGCCTGGGGCGACTGGTGCGGGGTCCACCAGGTACTGCCCCTGCACGAGGACGACGGCGCCGCCATGCTGCTGGAGCGCACCGGCGGCCTCGGCGGCACGAACGAGGAGGCGCGCAGGCTCTCCAGGGAGCTGGGCGGCCTGCCGCTCGCCCTGCGGCACGCCGCCGACGTGATCAAGGCGGTCAGCGAGAGCCAGATCTCCCTGGAGGGCGGCATCGCCATCCGGGACTTCGAGACCTTCCGCCGGACCGTCGCCGCCCGGGTCGACACCACCGTGGCCCCGGACACCGCCGACTCCGAGGGCGGGTCGCAGCCGCCCGCCGCGGGCGGCCAGGGCGGACCCGACCTCAGCGAGCTGCTGGGGCGCGAGATCGTGGAGCAGGTCTGCGGCATAGCCCTGGACCTGCTGAGCAAGCGCGACCTGACCCAGGCCGCACCCCTGCTGAAGGTCCTGGCCTGCCTGAGCATCGCCCCCATCCCCTACCGCCGGCTCCTCGGCGGCCCCGCCCTCTCGCGGTCCCCGCTGTTCCCCGGCACCACCCCCACCCGCACCGGCGCGGCGCTCGCGGGCCTGGAGGAGTTCGGGTTGATCGACGCCTACGAGCGCGAGGGCTTCGCGGAACGCGACCTGGCCCACGTACTGACCCTGCACCCGGTGGTCCACGGCGTGCTGCGCGAGGACCGGCAGGTGCGCGAACGGCCGTCCGACTACTACGGGCTCGCCGTGCGGATGGTGTTGTCCACCGTCCACCTGCACAACCCCGACCACCCCGCCAACTGGCCGCTGTGGGCCGCCCTCGCCCCGCACGCCATGGAGGTCTCCCGGGCCTGCCTGCTCGGCGACCCGAGGCCGGCGGACCGCACCGTGCGCACCGAGGCCCTGGAACTGGCCCGGCTCACCGCCCGCTACCTGATCGCCACCGGCCTGCTCGGGCCCGCGTACGACCTCGTCGTGCCCCTCGTCCAGCGCTGCGCCTCCTTCGGCTTCGACGTCGACGACCGCGAGATCCTCGGCCTGCGGCACGAACAGGGCCGCGTCCACCTCGACCGGGAGCAGCTGGCCCGCGCCGAGGAGGTGCTGCAACGGGTGGTGGCGGCCCGCACCGCCCTCTTCGGGGAGATCAACGCCGACACCCTCGCCAGCCGGCACAAGCTCGCCCGCGCCATCAACGAACAGGCCGGCCGGGAGGCCGAGGCGGAGGCGATGCTGCGCTCGATCGTCGAGGCCGAGAACAAGGTGCGCGGCCCCGAGCACTACGACACCCTCGTGGTGCGCCACACCCTGGCCCGCACGATGCTCGCGCTCGGCCGCCACGACGAGGCCATGGAGGAGGCCCGGCAGATCCTGGACATCAGTCGCGGCAACCACTGGCCTCCCTCCACGCCCGAGATCCTGCGGGTGCGCGAGACGCTCACGCACGCCCTGCTCCGCCAGAACCGGGCGCAGGAGGCGGAACGGGTCATCCGCAACGCCCTGCGGGACGCCTCCCAGCCCCCGGACTCCAACCTCGTGATGCGCTTCCGCTTCACCTTCGTGCTCGTGCTCCTCGGGATCCGGGGGCGTACGCCCGAAGCGGTGAACGAACTGCGGGCCCTGGTCGGCGACCTCGACCGGGTCGTCGCCTCCGAACACCCGCTGTCGGTGCAGGCCAGGGCGCTGCTGGCGAAGACGCTGCGTGAGATGCCCTGAAATGCACCGTGTTCGGCGGCAGTTGGGCGGAACCCCACCGGCCGTGGCGGACTTGCGCGTACCCTGACGGTGCATCACCCTGTGTGACGCGTCCCACACCGAACACGCGCGGAGGTCCGCCGATGTCTGCTGTCCCCACCGATACGAACGACGACCAGAACCTGCGATGGGGGGCTCCGGGCAGCGCGCTGGAGGAGGCGCAGGCGGAGGTCGGCAGACGCATCGCGATGGAGGCGCTGGAGGCCGGCCGGCAGGCGCTCGAACTGGACGCGAAGACGGCGTTCCGCGCCACCGGGGCGACACCCGCCGCCTAGACGCCCGCCGCCCGGCGCACCGCACCCACCCGCATCCACCGCACCGCCGACACCTCGCGCCCCACCGGTTCCGCGCCGCGCCGTTCGGTCCCGTACCTGCACCCATCGGTTCCGCTCCGCTCCGTTCTGTTCCGTTCCGCTCTGTTCTCTGTTCTCGATGACCGGGGGGCGATCGCATGACGCCAGAGCAATCCGCACAGGGCGCTTTACCGGGCCCGCGGCACGACCCGTTCTTCCGCGCCGTGACCGCGCCGGCCTTCACCCACGAGGTGCTCGCCGACCTCGCCGCCGGCCGGTGCGCGGCCGTACGGGTACCCGATTTCCTCTCCCCCGAGCGGTGTCGCGAGGTGCTCGACGCCCTGCGGGGGCGGGAGTTCGACTCGTACGGGCAGGCCCGCGTCGATCCGCCGGTGATGCGGTTCGGGGTGGGGGTCAGCGACCACATGGCCGACGGCGGGGTGGCCGACAGCTACTGGAAGGCGCTCGAAGGGCACCACGAGGCCTGGCGGGGGCTCGGCCTGTCCTTCGACCCCTTCCGCTTCGCCCGCGAGGCGCTCGCCGCCCACTGGCCCGCCGGGGCCGCGATCGGCCGCCGGGGCGGACGGGAGCTGGGCGCCGGCGTGGCCCGCGAACCCAACCAGGGCTTCCAGGTCCACTTCGACGACGCGCTGCGCGAGTACACGGGGGACCTGCTGGACGTCCCCCTGGTCGGCCAGTTCGCCTTCAACCTGTACCTCAGCGTGCCCCCCTCGGGCGGGGAGACCGTCCTGTGGCGGCACCGCTGGCAGCCCGAGGACGAGGCGTACCGGCTGCCCGCCTCCTACGGGTACGACGAGGCGGTCGTCCGGGGCGCCGAGTCCTTCGAGCTGTCCCCGAGGGTGGGCGAGGCCCTGCTGATCGATCCGCGCTACTTCCACGCGGTCCGCCCCAGCCGCGGGGACCGCCGGATCGCACTGGGGTTCGCCGTGGGGCTCGGCACGTCCGGGCAGCTCCTCACCTGGGCCTGAGCCGCGGCCCGGGCGGCCCGGAGCAGCGGGTTTCCGTCGCCGACGGCGTCAACTACCTTGCCTGGTGGGGCTTTTGACGCCTCGGCGGCGGAGCCGATAGGTTCGGCCGATGGACCTCTTGCGTTACGTGGCCTTCAGTACCGATCCGCTGGGCGGGAACCCGGCCGGGGTGGTGCTGGACGCCACCGGCCTCGACGAGGCGACGATGGCCGCCACCGCGGCCGAAGTCGGCTACTCGGAAACGGCCTTCGTCGTACCGCGCCGGGACGGCGCGCTCGACATCCGGTACTTCAGTCCCCAGACCGAGGTGCCCTTCTGCGGCCACGCCACCATCGCCACCGCCGTCGCCCACGCCCGGCGCCACGGCGTGGGCGAGCTGCTGTTGCACACCAAGGCCGGGCCGGTCCCCGTGACCACCTCGGCCGGCCCGGACGGAACGGTCGTCGCCACCCTGGTCAGCGTGGAGCCCCGTACGCGGGCCCTCTCCGAAGAGGATCTGGCCGAGCTCCTGGCCGCCCTGCGCTGGTCCCCCGCCGACCTCGACCCGGCCCTGCCGCCCCGGGTGGCCTACGCCGGGGCCTGGCATCCGGTGATCGCGGCGGCGAGCCGCGAGCGCCTCTCGGACCTCGACTACGACATGTCCGCCCTCGGGGACCTGATGGCACGGCGGGACTGGGCCACGGTCGCCCTGGTCCTGCGCGAGACGCCGACCGTCTTCCACGCCCGCAACCCCTTCCCGCCCGGCGGCGTGGTCGAGGACCCGGCCACCGGCGCCGCGGCCGCGGCGTTCGGCGGCTACCTGCGCGCGCTCGGGCTCGTCGAGACGCCCGCCGTGCTGCGGATCCACCAGGGCGTGGACATGGGCCGCCCCAGCCTGATCACGGTGGGCGTGCCCGCGGACCCGACCGCCGGCATCGAGGTCACCGGCACGGCCGTCCCGATCGCCTAGAGACCGATCGCCCGGAGCTCCCCGGCGCCGCTGGGCGGGCGCCGGGGAGCGGTCGGGCGGCGCGTCAGGGCGCGGCTTCGACGGTCGGCCGCAGCTCGGAGACCTGGACGACGATCTCGACCTCCACGGGCGCGTCGAGCGGCAGGATCCCGACGCCGACGGCGCTGCGCGCGTGCCGGCCCGCCTCCCCGAAGACGTCCACGAACAGTTCGCTGGCCCCGTCGACCACGCCCGCCTGGCGGGTGAAGCCGGGCGCGGAGGAGACGTAGCCGACCACCTTCACCACCCGCACCACCGACTCCAGCGGTGCCACCGAGTCCACCGCCGCGAGCGCCGCCAGGGCGCACTGCCGGCACAGCTCCTTGGCCCGCTCCGGATCCACCTCCGCGCCCACCCGGCCGGTGCGGGTCAACTCCCCGTCGGTCATCGGGATCTGGCCCGCCACGAACACGAAGCCGCCGCTGCGCACGGCGGGAACGTAGGCCCCCTTCGGCGGACTCACCTCCGGCAGTCGCAGCCCGAGTTGGGCCAGCCGCCCGCGTACGTCAACGCCCATGGCACCCCCTGGTGACCTCGACATCCGGGCCATCGTCCCACCGGGCCGCGCCCCGTACGGCGATATCCGGCCTTACGGGGACGGACGGGGCGCGCTCGTGGTATCCGCCCCGGGCGTGGCGCGTGCCGCCTCCGGCGGGCCCTGCGCGAGGCGTTCCAGGTCGAGGAGGAGCGAACGCAGCCAGGCGTCGGCCGCGTAGAAGCCTCCGGTGGCGTCGTCCGGTCCGTCGTGGTGGGTCGCCTCCCAGGCCTCGACGCCCGCCGGGCGAAGGGCGGGCGGCGGGGCGCCGCCGAGGGGGTCGAGGGTCGCGGACTGCAACAGCATCCGCCCCGCCACCCGGTCCCCGAGCCGGGTCACGGCCACGGCCGCACGGGGGTCGGGGCCGCGCTTCGAGGTCACGGGCGGCGCGAGCGCGCGTTCCACGCCCCACAGGGTGTGGTGCCCGGTCAGCAGCACCGTCTGCCAGTCGCGCGCCGGCGACTCCTGCCCCGGGGGCTCGCTCTGGAGCTGGGCGAACGCCGACTCGGCCAGGACCAACCAGTGGTGCAGCGTCCCGTACCCCACCGGGCCCTCCCGCGCGGTCGTGCGGGCCGTGCCGGACGCGACGGCGGCGGTGGTGGCCACCACCGTCTCGGCGGCGGCGCGCAGCATCGCGGCGCACGAGCGCCGCACCTCGTCCTGGGCCCCGCGCGGCCAGGCCAGGAGTCCGAAGACGGCGCCGATCGCGCTGCCGATCAGCACGTCCAGCAGCCGGACCTCGGCCAGCCGCCAGGTGGCGGGGGCCAGCTGGGCGAAGACCAGGGCCACCACGATCGCGAACAGGGCCTGCGCCCAGCCGACGCCCTTCACCGGGCCCACGGTGAAGGTGAGGAGCAGCAGGGGGACCATGACGACCGCGTACACGGTGGTGTCCGTACCGACCAGGGCGAGGACCCCGGCGGTGATGAGGGCGCCGATCAGGGTCCCGGTGACGGCCTGGCGGACGGTGGTGCGGGTCGCGACCACGGTCGTGCGGGTCAGGGTCAGGGTCGCGAGCAGCGCCCAGAACCCGTGGGGCAGGGTGGCCATGCCGGCCACGGCCCGGGCGGCGGCCAGGGCGAGGCTGATGCGGACCGCGTTCTGGAAGAAGACGGAGCGGCTGCCCGCGTGCCCGATCAGCCGCCGCCACCACAGGCTCGGGGCCCGCTCGGAGGCGTACGAGAAGCGGTGGGGCGCCACCTCGGAGGCGGCGGCCCGGCCCCGTACGGCCAGCCGTGACGCGCTGGACAGGGCCAGCGCGGCGTCGGCCAGTTCGATCAGGGCCGCGCGGCGGCGCAGCGCCTGCGGGGGTACGTCGCGGGCGGTGGCGCAGGCCAGCAGGGCGCGCGTGCGGGCCGTCGCGGCGTCGTCGGCGTCGGCTCCGGCCCGCGCCGCGTCCCGGGAGGGGTCGGCGCCGGCGCCGCGCAGCCGGGCGGCGGTGTCCGACGTCGAGCGGCCGACGGCGCGCAGGATGTCCAGGCCGTCGTCGGCGGGATCCTCGCCGGGTGGCAGGGCGGGCAGCCGCAGCAGCCGGTTGATCAGGGTGCGGGTGGCCAGGCCGGTGTGGGCGAGGGCCCGGGAGCGGACGCCGGGGCCCGCCGGTCGCTCCGCCTCCGGGACCCGCGAGGGCCGCAGCGTCTCGGCGGCGGCGCCCGCCGCCTCCCGGGTGGCCGGGGAGAGCCCGTACGGGGGCCTGGTCAGCTCGCGCGCGCAGCGTTCGGCGGTGAGGGCCGCGCGGGCGGCGAGTTCCCGGTAGGGGACGGTGGGGGGATCGGGCAGCAGCCAGGCCTCGGCGGCGATCAGCAGGACCAGCCCGACGGTCGCCCCGACGAGGCGTTCGCCCAGGGTGTCGGGGGCGTAGGGCGGGAACGACGGCAGGATGTACATCAGCTGGAGGCCGGGCGCGGCGCCCGCCGGCCGGGGCCCGCCGACGGCGACGAAGGCCAGCGCGAAGCCGATGACCAGCATCCCGAGCACCGCGCTCCAGGTGCGGACGGCGAGGAAGGTGCCCGCCGCGATGAGCAGCCAGACCGCCGGGATCAGGCGGACCAGGACCTCGGCGCGCTGTCGGCCGGTGCCCGGGATGCGTGAGAGGCCCGCGAGGGAGACGGCCGCGAACAGCGCGTAGGTGGCGGCGACGGTCTGCCCGAAGCCGTAGAGGAAGAGGTAGAAGCCGGCGCCCGCGGCCAGGGTGACGCGCAGGGAAATCCTGGCCGCGTGCGCGTAGGCGGCCGGCAGGCGCGGTCGGCGCGGTGCGCCCTTCGCCTGGCCGGGGCGCCCCGGGCGGCCGACCGCCCGGCGGCCGGTACCGGTGGCAGCCATGACACCAGGATCCGGCACCGGCCCCGCACCGGCACCCCGTCGACGCCCGCGCGGCCCGGGGCCCCGTGCGCGGCCCGGGACCCCGTGCGCCGTGCCCGCTCTAGACTCGCGGCATCGGCGCGGGGCGCGGGGTGCGCCGCACGGTCGGAGGAGGACGGATGGGGCGCGCGGATCTGGAACGTCGTGCGGCGGCGCTGGCCGGGGCCGGGGGCCGGCGGATCCTCGGCATCGCCGGGGCGCCGGGCTCGGGGAAGTCCACGCTCGCCGGGCGGCTGGCCGCGGCCCTGGGTCCCCGGCGGGCGGTCGTGGTCCCGATGGACGGGTTCCACCTGGCCGGGCGGGAGCTGGCGCGACTGGGCCGGGCGGAGCGCAAGGGGGCGCCGGACACCTTCGACGTGGCCGGGTACGTGGCGTTGCTGCGGCGGCTGCGGGCCGCGGAACCGGGCGTGGTGTACGCCCCCGCCTTCGACCGGGGGCTGGAGGAGCCCGTCGCGGGCAGTGTGGCGGTGGACGCGGAGGTCCCGCTCGTGATCACGGAGGGGAACTACCTGCTGCACGGGGACGGCGGATGGCAGGAGGTCCGGCCCCTGCTCGACGAGGTGTGGTTCCTCGCCCCGGACGACGGGCTGCGCGTCGGGCGGCTCGTCGAGCGTCACGTCCGGTACGGCAAGGAGCCCGCGCACGCCGCCGCGTGGGTCGCCCGCTCCGACGAGGCGAACGCGGCCCTGATCGCCCCGGGTCGGGCCCGCGCCGACCTCGTCGTCGACCTCGCCGCCGACTGAGGGGGGGTACCGCCTCGGACGGCGCGGACGCGGGGCCGGTGGTATGACTGGGGCATGGCCCGTCCCGGCTCGCCCGAGGAACGGGCCCGGCGCGGCCGGGCCCGGCGCAAGCGGTTGCCCCGCTCGGGCCACGCGCTGACGCCGCCGCTGGAGGAGCGACCCGACCCGGTGGCCGTGCTGGCCGCCCAGGCGGTGGACCGGCTGCCGGACCTGGTGCCGCTGCGCTACGCGCGGATGGCGGCGGGGCCCTTCCCGTTCCTGCGGGGCGCGGCCGCGGTGATGGCGGCGGATCTGGGCGCGCTGCCGCACACGGGGCTGCGGGTGCAGCTGTGCGGGGACGCGCACCTGCTGAACTTCGGGTTGTTCGCCTCGCCGGAGCGGGCGCTGCTGTTCGACCTCAACGACTTCGACGAGACGCTGCCCGGTCCCTTCGAGTGGGACGTCAAGCGGCTGGCGGCGAGCGTGGCGGTGGCCGCGCGGGAGAACGGGCACGGGGACGGGGCCGCCCGGCGGTCGGCGGAGGTCGCGGCGGCGGCGTACCGGCGCACCATGCGGCGGTTGGCCGGGCTCGGTGAGCTGGCCGTCTGGTACGAGCGGGTGGACACGGCCGAGGTGTTGCCGCTGGTGCGGCGGCGCAATCGGGAGCGGGTCGCCGCGGAGCTGGCGCGGGCCCGCCGGCGCACCAGCCTCCAGGCCCTGCAGAAGCTGACGGAGGAGGTCGACGGGCGGCTGCGGATCCGCAGCGACCCGCCGCTGCTGGAGCCGGCGAAGAGCGTCGACGAGGAGACGGTGGAGCGGGTCTTCGCCGACTACCGCGCCTCGCTGCCGGAGGACCGGCGGTTGTTGCTCGACCGGTTCCGGCTGGAGGACACGGCGCGCAAGGTGGTGGGCGTCGGCAGTGTCGGCACCCGCTGCTTCGTGGTGCTGCTGACCGGCAAGGACGCCGGTGACCCGCTGTTCCTCCAGGTGAAGGAGGCCGGCCCGTCGGTGCTGGAGCCCTGGGCCGGTGCCTCCCGGCGCCGGCACGCCGGGCACCGGGTGGTCGCGGGGCAGCGGCTGCTCCAGGCGGCGAGCGACATCTTCCTCGGCTGGGCGACGGGCCCGCTGGGCCGGCACTTCTACTGGCGCCAGTTGCGCGACATGAAGGGTTCGGCGGAGGTGTCCGACATGGACCCGCTGATGCTGGAGGGGTACGCGCGGTTGTGCGGGCGGACCCTGGCGCGCGCCCACGCCCGCACGGGCGACCGGTTCGCGATCGCCGGCTACCTGGGGTCGGGCGACGGCTTCGACCGGGCGGTGGCGGCGTTCGCCCTCGACTACGCGGACCTGACGCTCGCCGACCACGCTGCGTTGACGGCGGCGCTGACCGACACCGACACCCCGACGGGCGCCGCCCACCCCTCTGTGGCCGGCCCGCGGGGCGTTCAGTGAAGCCGCGCCCGCCGGAAGGCGTCGAGGCCGGCCGTGTACCGCTCCTCGGGCCGCTCGTCGGGCACTCCGGCCGCGAGGACGTAGAGCGCCGTCTCGGTGATGCCGTCCACGCCGAGGGCCGCTTCGAGCTCGCCGTCGCGGAACGCGGCGGTCTGGAAGGGGCCGAGGCCGAGCGCGGTGGCGGTGAGGGCGAAGGTCTGGCCGAGGTGCCCGGCGTTCATGAGCATCACGCGGTAGGCGCGCGGCGCCCGGTACTTGCTGCTCATGCGGGAGACGACGGCGGTGACGAAGAACGTGACCGGGGCCTGCGCGACGGCCTCCTGGTCGAAGGACAGGTACGCGGCCCGCTCGCGGGTGAAGCCCTCGTCCAGCAGCTCCAGGGAGTGCTCCAGGACGTTGTAGTGGTAGAGGCCGGGGGTGACGCCCTCGACGTCGAAGACGGCGGCGTAGGCCTCCAGTTCGTGGCGTGAGCCGCCCGCGGCGCTGGTGCGCTTCATGAGGGCGCCGAAGTCGTCGCCGTCGAGGAACTCGCTGGGGCCGAAGACCATGGCGAGCAGGCCCGCCAGGACCGGCAGGGGCAGGGGTTCGCGGCGGAAGCGGCGGTGGGTCCTGCGGCGGTAGAGGGTGCGCACGAAGTCGGCGTCCACGTCCAGGGGGGCCCGGGGAAGGAGGATCCGGTCGGCGTGCGGGAGGGTCTTGAAGAGCGGTGAGCGGGTTCCGGCGCGGAAGTCGGCGTTGACCTCCGGGGAGTCGGTGTAGGCGGCGTCCTTGCTGGAGAAGTGCAGTGCGCTCGCCTCGGGGGACCAGCTCCGCCAGTGCTCGGCGAGGTGGGCGTCCCGTGCGGCCGCGTCCTCGTCGTCGGCGACGAGGAAGCCGAAGCCGTGGAGTTCGGCGACGGCGGCCCGGCAGGACTCCGGGTCGTGGTCGGGGAACGCCTTGGCCACTTCGTCGGCGGTCGTCGGGTCCGTGAACGCCGCGAGGATCTCGACGGCCATCGGGGCCAGCGAGACCTCCGTTCCGCTCAGGTGGTTCTGGATGACGAAGGCCCCGTCGCGCCAGTAGCAGACGAGGTTGTGCGCGCGCCGCAGCAGCATGGGTTCTCCCTGAGGACCAGGGGGGCCGGACGGGCCGGCCCCCCGGTCGGTCGTGTCGTCGGATCAGCGCTGGCGGTGGATCTGGAGGGTGCGGGTCTCGGTGGTCTTGGCGGCGAGGTCCATCTTCTTCATGGTGTTCTCCTTCGTTTTTTGTTGGTTCCGGCTTTCGGATTCCGTTCGTTCCGTCCGCCGTTCATGTATCCACTGTGCGGCCGGGCGGGACCGGATCCAAGTCACGGGATTTCGGGACCGTTTCCGGGGCGAGCGGAGTTCAATCGACCTCGTAGAAGTCCCTGCCGTCGATGTATCGGACGCCTGCGAGGTCGCGCAGGACGCTTTCCAGCACGTCGTGGCTCAATTCGACGAGCATCGGATAGGTGAGGTCGTTGACGGTCGGTTCGATCGGCTCGCCGGGGTGGACGAATTCCCGCAGCCCCTGGAAACTCTCCAGTTTCTTCAGGTCGCCGATCCCCCGATAGGAGCGCAGGGTGCCGGTGACGGGCGAGATCATGGGGGCCCCGGCGAAGAACCGCCGCACGCGGTAGCGCTCCCGGTACCGCGCGAGGAAGCGCTCGGGGTCCGTGTACGCGTCCACCGTCCAGGTCAGTTGGGACTCCCCGATGGCCCCGCCGGCGTAGTGCGAGAGGTTGCCGCCGCCCATGCGGGCGGCGACCTCGATGACGCACGGGCCCGTCGGGGTCACCCTGATCTGGACGTGGGAGGGGCCGGTGCGGATGTCGAGGGCGTCGAGCACGCGCGTGCAGTAGTCCACGATCCGGTCGGCCTCCTCGCCCTCGTAGGGCAGCAGGACCATGCCGTCGCAGAGGTCGAGGACGCCGTTGGCGCTGATGTGGGTGGACTTCCAGAGGTCGCACACGTGGTGCCGTCCGTCCCGGCTCACCAGGTTGACGGCGTACTCGGGGCCGGAGAGGTACTCCATGGCCAGGACCAGGTCGTTGGGTTCGGAGAAGACGTCGCGCGTGCCCACCAGGGACTCGTACGCGCGGACCGACTCCTCGGGGGTGTCGCAGTAGTGCACCCCGTCGCTGCCGGCGCTGCTCAGCGGTTTGACCACGACCCGCGCGCCCAGTTCCCGGTGCCAGCGTTCCAGGTCGGCCGCGTTCTCCACGAGCAGTTGGCGGGCGCCGCGCACGCCCGCGGCCTTGATCTTCTCGGCCATGGCGTACTTGTCGCGCCGCGCGGTGCTGCCCGCCGAGCCGTTGGTCGGCAGTCCCATGCGTTCGCTGAGCAGGTCCGCGAAGGCGACCCCGTACTCGCTGTCGGGGATGACGGCGACCGGTCGGTAGTGGGCCAGGCGGGCGGTCGTGTCGTCGAGGTCGCCGTGGTGGACGACCTCGTCCGCGAAGTCGGTGAGGTCCACCGACCGGTAGAGCGCGGGGCGTTCGGGCGCGATCCGTACGTGGACGCTCTCGTACCCGGCCGCCCGGAACGCGGCGACGAGGCCGCCGGAGAGGTCGGCGGGGCTGGCTTCGACGAGTGCGACGTAGCCTTTCATCAGGGGGTTCCCTCACTGTTGGGTGCTCGCCACCGGGATGGTGCGCAGCCAGACGGCTCCGTGCGGCGCGAGCCGGCGATCGGTCGGGGCGGGGTCGGCGGGGCCGGTCGGGGCGGGGTCGGTCGGGGCGGTGGAGGCCAGCAGGACCTCGTACGCCCGCGGCAGTTCCACCGGTTCGGCGGAGAAGTTCACGACGCACAGCACCTCGCCGCGGCGGAAGGCCAGGACCCGCTCTCCGAGGGTGATCCACTCGAAGGCGTCGCCGCGCAGTCCGGGCAGCGCGGCGCGCAGGCGCAGGGCCCGCCGGTAGAGGTTGAGCATCGACGCCGGGTCGGCGCCCTGGGCCTCCACCGTGTGCGGGGCCCAGTCGTCGGGTTGCGGCAGCCAGGTCCGCGCGCCGGGCGGGGAGAACCCGTACGGGGGCGCCTGCCCGGACCACGGGAGGGGGACCCGGCAGCCGTCGCGGCCCGGGTTGCGTCCCTCGGATCGGAAGTACATGGGGTCGCGGCGGGCGGCGCGGGGGAGGTCCTCCACCTCGGGCAGGCCCAGTTCCTCGCCCTGGTAGACGTACACCGAGCCGGGCAGGGCGAGGGTGAGCAGGGCCGCGGCGCGGGCGCGCGGGGTGCCCAGGCGCGGATCGGTGGGGACGCCCTCGACCGAGGTCTCGAAGTCGAAGGTGGTGTCGGTCCGGCCGTAGCGGGTCACGGTGCGGGTCACGTCGTGGTTGCACAGCACCCAGCTCGCCGGGGCGCCGGCCCTGCGGCCTGCGGCCAGGGAGGAGTTGACGACCTCCTGCATCCGCTCGCGGTCCCATCCGGTGCGCAGGAAGGCGAAGTTGAAGGCGCCGTGCAGCTCGTCGGGGCGCAGGTAGCGGGCGAACTCCTCCTCGTCGCGACTCCAGATCTCGCCGATGAGGATCCGCCCGTCGGGGTACTCCCCCGCGATTCCGCGCCAGGTCCGGTACACGTCGTGGACCTCGGGGCGGTCCACGTACGGGTGCGGTCCGCCGGCGTCCCGGTACAGGTCGGGCAGGGCGGGGTCCTTGGCGAGCAGGTTCGCCGAGTCGACGCGGACGCCGGCGACGCCGCGGTCGAACCAGAACCGCAGGACGTCCTCGAACTCGGCGCGCACGGCGGGGTGTTCCCAGTTGAGGTCGGGCTGTTCGGGGCTGAACAGGTGCAGGTACCACTCCCCCGGCCGGCCGTCGGCGTCGACGGTCCGGGTCCAGGCGGGGCCGCCGAACTCCGAGCGCCAGTTGTTCGGGGGCAGTTCGCCGCGCTCGCCGCGGCCCGCGCGAAAGTGGAACAGGGCGCGGGCGGGGGCGCCCTCGGGGGCGGCGAGCGCGGCCCGGAAGAGGGCGTGCTCGTGAGAGACGTGGTTGGGGACGACGTCGACGATGACGCGGATGCCCCACACCCGTGCTTCGGCGACGAGGCGTTCCGCTTCGTGGAGCGTGCCGAAGACGGGGTCGACGGTGCGGTAGTCGGCGACGTCGTAACCGCCGTCGGCCATCGGGGAGGCGTACCAGGGAGTGATCCACAGGGCGTCGACGCCGAGGTCCGCGAGGTGGGGCAGGCGGGCCCGGAGCCCGGCGATGTCGCCGATGCCGTCGCCGTTGCCGTCCGAGAAGCTGCGCGGGTAGACCTGGTAGACGACGGCGTTCCACCACCAGGCGCGCGGGGGCCCCGGGTCCGCGCGCGGGACCGTGTGTGCACGCATCGTCGGGGTTCCCCGCCTTCCGTCTTCCGGGCTGTGCCGTGGTGGTCCTATGCGAGGTCCCGCACCACGCGCGCGGGGTTGCCCACCGCGACGACGTGGGGCGGGAGGTCCTTGGTGACGACGCTGCCCGCGCCGACGACGGTCTCGGCCCCGATGGTGACGCCGGGCAGGACGATCACCCCTCCGCCGAGCCAGGCGCCGTCCTCGACGGTGATCGGCCGGGCACTCTCCCACATGCCGCGCCGCAGGTCGGGGGCGTGCGGGTGGTTGGCGGTGTAGAGCTGGCAGCGCGGGCCCATGCGGACGTCGGCTCCGATGGTGATCGGGGCGCAGTCGAGCAGGACCGCGTCGAAGTTGATGCGGGACCGCTCGCCGATCTCGATGAAGAAGCCGAACTCGCACAGGAACCGGGGCATGACGCGCACGCCCGGGCGGACGTCGCCCAGCAGGGCGCGCAGGATGCGGTCGCGTTCGCCCTGGTCCCCCAGCGCGGTGGCGTTGAACCGGTCGAGCAGGTCCTCGCAGCGTTTGCGGTAGGGGCGCAGGGCGGGGTCGCTCGCCAGGTAGGGTTCCCCGCTCGCCATGCGGGCCCTGACCTCCTCGAACGCCGCCGGGTCGGCTGCCTCAGTCATGCGCGTGGCCCTTGACGCCGACGACCATCGACTCCGGCCCCGCGAGGTGCTCCACGCGGACGTCGGTGAATCCGGCCTCGCGCAGCCAGCCGGCGCAGTCGGCTCCGGTGTAGTCGAAGCCCTCGGGGACCTCCATGTGCATGATGAGGCTGAGGATCAGGCCGACGGCGTTGTCGCGGCGGGCGTCGTCGATCAGGGTCTCGTAGACGATCACGGCGCCGCCGGGGGGCAGCGCGTCGTGGGCCTTGCGCAGCAGGAGCCTCTTCTCGGGGAGGCCCCAGTTGTGCAGGACGTGGCCGAGGACGAGGACGTCGGCGCGGGGCAGGTCGTCCTCGAAGAAGTTGCCCTCCCGGAAGGTCTGGCGGTCGGTCAGTCCGTGGGCCTCGGTGTAGGCCCGGAAGCCGTCGCGGGCCTGCGGCAGGTCGAACCCGGTCGCGGTGAGGTGCGGGTGGCGGAGCAGGACCCGGGTGGGCAGGGCGCCTTCGGCGGTGCCGATGTCGGCGAGCGAGCGGTACTCCCGCCAGGGGAAGGCCTCGGCGATGGCCTGCGCGGAGTCCAGGCTGAGGGCGGTCATGTCGCGCTGGAAGGCGCGCACGGCCGTCGCGTCGCGGTGGAGCGAGGCGTAGAAGTCGCGACCGGTGCGGGCGCCGCCGAGGGCGGTTCCGGTGCGCAGGACCGCGGTGAGGTCGTCGGCGGTGCCGGCGTTGCGGGCCATGACGCCCTCGCCGAGGTAGGCCTCTTCCCGGGCGGGGTCCAGGTACGCGGCGGAGGCGGGCGAGTTGGCGTAGCGGCCGTCCTCGCGCTCCAGGAGTCCGAGCGCCACGAGGGCGTCGAAGAAGTCCGGTGCGACCCTCGTGTGCACGCCGGTCGCCTCGGCCAGTGCGTCGGCGGCGAGGGGGCCGGTGCGCAGGGCGGGGAAGACGCCGAGTTCGAGGGCGCTCAGCATGGTCTTCGTCTTCCAGTGGGCCCATATGAGATCGAGGACCGGTTGGGCGGACGTCATGCCTGGTACCTCCATGATGCGGGGAATCGGTCGGGGGCCGGGACTCCGGCCCCCGACCGGTGTTTCCCGGTGGATCAGCGCTGGCGGTGGATCTGGAGGGTGCGGGTCTCGGTGGCCTTGGCGGCGAGGTCCATCTTCTTCATGGTGTTCTCCTTCTTCTCGGTTATCCCGATCGGCTCGGGAATCTCTGGTGGATCGAATATCGGGAACAACTCGATTTTCGATCGGATGCGGCTCGCGGATTTCTTTCGGTTCCGTTCGCCGTTTCCTGTTCATACTGTGCCGGTGTCCGACCAGGCGGCCAAGTCACGGGATTTCGGGACCGTCGCCGGTGCCGGGGAGTTTCCCTGGGCGGCACACATGGCGAGAAATGCGAGGTGCATGCGGGTGGTGGCGCCGGTCTTTCCCCGAATGCGCCGGAGGTAGGTGTCGACGGTGTGGACGCTCAGGCCCATGCGGCGGGCTATCTTGCAATAGGTGTGCCCTTCGGCGAGGTGGACGAGGACCTCCCGTTCGCGTCGTGACAGCGTGGAGAGGGATTCCTGAAGGTTGTCGATCATGGCGTCGACTCACATCCTTTCGCGCAAGAATGCTCGTGGTCGGTGCTGGTCTGTACGGGACGGTGCCGGGTGGTGCCCGGCGGTCCGGGCGGTACCGGGTCATGCCCGGGGGTCCGGGCGGTGTCAGGGTCGGGCGCGCACGGCCTTCCCGGCCGGCAGTGCGGCGAGGTCGACGGCCCGCAGGTCGGTCAGGACGTGGTCGGCGGCCGTGTGGTCCAGGAACCGGGTCAGGGCGGTGGGTACGGCCACGACGGTCATGCCGGCGGCGCGGGCCGCCTCGATGCCGGTGAGGGAGTCCTCCACGGCGACGCAGCGGTCCGCCGGCGTGGCCAGGGACGCCGCCGCCGTCAGGTACGCCTCGGGCGCCGGTTTGTGGCGGACGACGTCGTCGCCGGTGACGACGGCGTCGAAGTGGTGCTCGATGTCGTGGTGGCGCAGCCAGCGGCGCACCCACGCCCCGTGGGAGGAGGAGGCGACCGCCAGGCGCAGGCCGGCGGACCGGGACCGCTCCAGGGTTCCTCGCACCCCGGGCAGCAGGCGGACGTGCTCGGGGTTCATGAACTCCTCCCACCGGGCCTCCAGTTCCCTCCGCAGCTCCGCGTCGTCGGGCCCCGCACCGGCGCCCGCCCCGGGACCGAGCCCCTCCCGCAGGAGGGCGAACAGCACGGGGTAGCCCTGCGGCCGGCCGCACACCTCGCGCGCCCACCGCTCCCGCGGCAGGGACAGCCCGTACCGCTCGAACAGGGCGGAGCAGGCGAGGAAGTCGGGGCGTACGGAGTCCACGAGCGTGCCGTCGAGGTCGAAGACGACGGCGTCGTGGTGGCGGGTCCTCGCGGGCACCGGGGTCGCCTGCCTTTCGGGGTACGGGTCACCGGCGGCGGAGCCGGACGGTGACGGGTCGGTGGTCGGAGGCGGGGAGGCGCCCCTCGCGGGGCTCGGGCCACGGGTCGGGAGAGGCGTAGGCGGCCAGCGAGGGCACCAGCGCGGGCGAGAGCAGGAGCAGGTCGATGCGGCGCGCGGCCTCGGTGGGCGGGATCGTCCCGTAGGTCGGCGCCCGGTTCCCGAGGTGGGCGCCCGCGTCCACGAGGAGCGGGTCGCCGCGGTCGCCGAGGAGCCGGGTCAGGGGCGCCCGGTCGGAGCGGTCGGTGCCGTCCAGGAGGTGGTCGGCGCGGCGGTGGCGGGGCACCCGGCGCCAGTCGGGCTCGGGGTCGCCGGGCGGGAGGCTGTTGGCGTCCAGGCCCACCACGAGCGGGGCCCGCGCCGGGTCGGCGTACCGGCGCAGGTGGTCCGACTCGATGCGCCGCCCGGTGGGGCTGAAGGGGTCGAGGTGCGCCACCAGGAACCGCAGTTCGGTGCTCCAGCCGGGCAGCCGCAGGGTGACCAGGCCGTGCCCGTGCCAGTGCGTCAGCGCGTGCGCGGGCCGTTCGTCGGACACCCGCTCGATGTCCCCCTGCCAGAACACGGCCTGGTGGCAGCCGGTCTTCGCGAGGAACAGCTCTCCGTCCATCCCGAAGGCCGCCTTGGCGTCCTCGAACATCGCCCCTCCCTCGCGGTGCCAGCCCCAGCCCTCGGTGGTCAGCAGGACGCGGGGGCGCAGCGCGGTGACGAGGTCGACCTGGGCCCGCCAGCGTTCGTCCCGGCCGGCCAGGCGTTCGATGCCGGCCTCGTACAGGTTCCAGAACATCACCAGGTCGGTCCCGGTGACGCCGGGGGCCGTGGGGGCAGCCGGGGTCGCGGGCTCGGCAGGGGTCGCGGGGTCGGTGGCGCTCACCGGCGGTCCGCCAGGGCGACGGGGGCCCAGCGCACGGAGGTGAAGCCGGCCGCGCACCCCTCGGAGAAGGGCGCCTGCGCGAACAGGCCGACCCGGACCCGGGGTCCGGCGTCGCCGACGAAGGTGCGGACGAACCGCCACGGCTCGTCGGGGTCCTCGCGGCAGAAGACGGCGTGCCGTGCGCCGTCCCGGGTCACGAGCAGCTCGGCCCGGGGGCCGGCCAGGGCGGGGCCCGCGGCCTCGTCGGACAGGGGTCGGGAGACGACCGTGACCACCGCCCAGCCGCCCGCCCGGGTGCGCTCCACGCAGACCTTGAACCAGCCGTCGTCGCCGTGCACGACGATGCCGCCCGCGTCGCCGAAGGTCCTGCCCCGGACGGTGACGTCGGTCCACAGCATGTGGTCGCCGGTGAGCGTCCGGCCGAACAGAGGCACGCCGTCGGCCTCGTACCAGCCGGGCATGGCGAACAGGTCGGCGCCGCATTCCGCGCGGACCTCCAGGCCCGCGGCGTCGCGCAGGGCCGTGCCGCCGGGTCCGGTGAAGGACCAGCCCGGGTCGTCGAAGGGGAGGGCGTGCCCGGCCGGCACCGTGGACAGCGGGGCGGGGCGACGGGCTCCCGCCTCGGCGTCGTCGTCGGCCTCGTCGGCCCCGTCGAGGGGCGCGGCGTGGACGAAGTACGGTCCGGCGTCGCGGTGTTCCCGAGGCTCCGGGCGCTCGGGGCGGTCGGGGACCTCCGGACGGTCGAGGTCGGTCACGGCGCCGACATCCCGCCGTCGACGCTGATGGCCTGCCCGGTGACGCGGGGCGCGGAGGCCAGGTAGAGGACGAGTCCCGCGATGTCCTCGGGGGTCTGGAACTCGCGCTGCGGGACCATCGAGCGCATCCGCTCCCAGCACTCCTCCTCCGTCTCGCCGGGCCGGACGAACTCCGAGAGGAGGTACTGCCACATGTTGGAGCGGACGATGCCGGGACAGACGGCGTTGACGCGGATGTTCTCCTTCGCGACCTCCTGGGCGAGGGCGGCGGTGAAGCCCACGACCCCGAACTTGGCCGCGCAGTAGTGCGCCACCTTCGCGAAGCCCGAACGGCCGGACACGGAGGAGAAGTTGACGATGGAGCCGCCGCCGGAGGCGCGCAGCAGCGGCAGCGCGGCGCGGGAGGAGAGGAACACCCCGTCGAGGTTGCCGGAGACCACGTGCCGGAACTCGGCGAGTTCCATGCTCTCCACGGGGCTGACGTGGGTCACGCCGAAGGCGTTGACAACGGTGTCGAGGCGACCGGGGCCGTCCGCGATCCCCGTGTAGAGGCGGCGTACGGCCTCCTCGTCGGTGGCGTCGACCTCGGCGGCGGTGACGTCGAGGCCCTTGGCCGTGAGCCGGTCGGCCAGTTCGCGGGCCTCCGTGTATCCGGTGACGGCGGTGGAGCGGTAGTGGTTGAACGTGGACGGCAGCCGGTCGGTGTCGGCGGCGACCACGCGGGCGCCGCGCAGGGCGAACGCCTCGGCCACGGCGGCGCCGATGCCGCGTCCGCCGCCGATGACCAGCGCCACCCGTCCCGTCAGGCTCGTGTCGTCGAGCGTCGTCATGCGGTCTCTCCTGTCGGTGCGGCGCCCGTGGGGGCGGCTTCGAGGGTGTAGGCGAGCGGGGGCAGGACCAGGGCGTCCAGCAGGCGCGGGAAGGCCCGGTAGTCGGCGAGGTTGCGCTCGGGCGCGGCGACGATGCGGCGCAGGGCCGGATCGTCCGCTCCCGTACGGGCGGCACGTGCGTCCAGCGCGGCCGTCAGGGCCTCGTCGCGGCGGGCGAAGAAGTCCCGGAACAGGCCGGTGGCCGCCGCCGCGTCGCCGGCGGGGCCGGTGCGGGCGGGTACGCGGACGGCCGCGGGCAGGGTGGTGTCGGCGCCTTCGGGGGGCGCGGGCGGGTGGCCTTCGAGGGCCCGCAGGAAGGCGTCGTCGGTGTAGGGCGTGACGGATCGCAGCGCGGCGGGTGCGAAGTCGCGGGCGAGGAGCCGCTCCAGGAGGAGGTCCTCGTCGATCCGGCCGAGCGGCCCGACGCGCCCCATGTCGAAGGTGGTGGCGGTGTCGAGGGTGGTGGGGAGCAGGTTGCGCGCCGGGAGCAGTTCGACGGCCGGGCCGATGTCGGCGGCCAGGACGGGGACCCCGTGGGTCAGCGCCTCGACCACGACCCTGCCGAGGGTCTCGCGCGAGGCCGTGCTGGGGAAGAGCAGGACGTCGACCGCCTCGAAGAACCCGGTGAGTTCCTCCTGGGCCAGGACGCCCTCCATCCGGACGGCCGTCTCGGGCACGCCCGCGGCGCGCAGGTCGGCGTGGACGCGGGCGCTCTCCCAACGGGGGTCGTTGGGCTTGCCCGCGCAGACCAGGGTCGCGGCGCCGCCGGTGGACCGGTGGAGCCGGGCGAACACCGACAGGACCTGGTCGAAGTTCTTCGCCAGGGACAGCGCCCCCAGGTATCCGACGCGCAGGATCCGGCCGGGCGGCGGTACGGGGCGCGCGGCGCGGCGCGGCAGCCGGTCCAGCATGGGGTAGGCCACGGCGGAGCCGGGGTCCGCTCCCCCGCCGGCGCCGCCGTCGGTGACGGAGTCGAAGTGGCGGGCGAACAGGTCGCGCGTGTACGCGGTGGGGAAGAGGGCCAGGTCGCCGGGGCGGACCAGCGGCGCGCACAGCTCCTCCTGCGCCCAGTAGCCCGACCAGAGGGCGGTGTGCGCCTCGCGGACGATGCGGAAGTCGCCTCCGGTCACCTCCCGCCAGTGGTGGTAGAGGAAGGCGTACGGACCGCTGCCCGCGTACACCACGTCGTCCCCGCCGAGCCCGGCGACGCAGTCGGGTCCCGAGGTCAGGTCGTGGAGGACGACGGAGCCCCGCCGGGCCAGCAGCCGCGCCATCTCGCGGTGCATGAGGACCGCGCCGTCCACGATGCCGTGCGTGTCGGGGGCCCGGTAGTCATGCGTATGCAGGCGCATGGCCGGTCCCCTTCCGCTGGTCGGCCAACCGGGCGAGCCGCTCGCGCAGTTGTCCGGGCCCCATGCCGTGCAGCGGGAGTTGCCGGCGGTGGACGCGGGTGTCGATGTCCGCGCGCACCGCGTGGACCTCCAGGGGCAGCAGGTGGTGGGCGCGCAGGCGTTCGCCGAAGCCGCAGTCGGCGCCGTTGTACTCGACGCTCAGGACGTGCCGCGCCCGGCGCAGGACATCGATGTCAGCGGGGTCGAGTCGGGGGGTGAGCGAGGCGCAGTGCAGGTGGGGAACGCCGAGGCCGCGGTTGGCGGCGTCGACGAGCACGCTCGCGTAGCCGAAGGTGACCACGGCGACCTCGGGGTCGTCGCCGGCACCGGGCGGGGTGAGCCACGCGCCGGCGTCGATGTCGGCGGCGCAGTCCCGGGCGGGCGGCTCGAACGCGGCGTCGGTCATGCTGAGCACGTGGGTGGTCGCCGGGTCGGCGGCGAGCCGGTCGAGGCAGGCGTGGAACTCGGCAGCGGTGACGGGCTCGTACACGCGGGTGTTCAGCAACTGGCCCAGCAGGTTGGTGGCGTTGTGGGCGCCGCCCCACGCTCCCCAGCTGCGTCCGGCGAGGACGAGCAGGTTGCGGACGCTGGTGGTGGCCTCGGTGAGCATGCTCAGGGAGTCCATGTAGTACATGGCGTCGGTGGCGACGACCTTGGTGACCTCGTCGGGCAGGGACAGCGTCATGCCGACGGTCAGGGTCTCGGCGAGTCCGGTGTTGGTGTACGGGACGTGGCCGCGCAGCCCGAACCGGGCGGCCATGTCGGGGGTGAAGACGACGGGTTCCTCGCCGGTGCGCTCGCGGTGGTCGGCGAGGAGCCGTCCGGCGGTCGTGGCGAAGGAGACCGGGCCGGGGGTGGCGGGGGCGCGCCCCGCGTCCGCCGGCTTGAAGCTGTGGTCGCCCTTGCGGGTGCGGCAGACCAGGGCGGCCGGACCGGGTCGGGACAGGAGGTCGCCGAGGGCCTGCTCGACGGCGCCGTCGTCGAGGCCGTCGGCCTCCGTGAGGGTGCCGAGGTAGGCGGCCAGGTAGCCGGTGTTGAGCGGCTTGGACAGCGGTTCGATGCCCTTGCCGTTGGCGTCGACGACCAGCAGCAGGTTGGCGAGGCCGGCGTCGTGGGCGAAGCGCAACGCCTCGAAGGCGGCGCCCTCGTGGAGTTCGCCGTCGCCGGCGAGGCAGACCACCTTGCGGTGCCCGTCGCCGCGTCGGGTCAGCTCCCAGGCGAGGCTGACGGCCTGGGCCACGCCGACGCCGAGGCTGTAGCGCATGGTGTTGCGAAAGCCCAGGTCGCGGTGGACGACGCCGGTCAGTCCGCCCTGGTGGAGGGTGGTGAGCGGGACGTACGGCAGGGAGCCGCGTACGTAGTGTTCCGCGTAGAAGGCGGGCGCGATGTGGCCGCGCCCGACGACGAGTTCGGCCGGGGCGCGGCCGCCCTCGCCGCCGGCGTCGACACCGCCGCCCCCGCCGGGGCCGTCGACGAGGTCGTGGGCGAAGCAGGCACGGACCAGGGGCAGCGAGGACAGGTTGCTCTGGAGGTTTCCGGAGCCCGCGATCTCGTGCATCCGCAGCAGGACTTCGGCGCTGTCGGCGTAGAGGCGTTCGGGGACGCGGGCCGCCGTCTCGCGCAGGCTCTCCAGGAGGGGGGCGCCGGCGCGGCCGTGGCGTTCCAGTTCGGCGAGCTCGCGCAGGACGACGTCGCGCTCCCGGGCGGTGAGGCGGGGCAATGCCTCGCGGGCGGGGGACGCGAAGCGTGCGTAGGGGTCGTCGGTCACCGGCCGGCCCCGCAGACCTCGTCGAGGGCCTCGCCCAGGGTCCCCAGGATCTCGTCCACCTCCGCGGGGGTGGTGACGAAGGCCGGGGCGAGGACCACCCAGTCGTCCTGGCCCCGGATGATCAGTCCCCGGCGCAGGCAGGCGGAGGCCACCCGCTCGCCGAGGCGTTCCCCGTCCGCGACGAGTTTCAGGCCGTACAGCAGGCCGATGGACCGCAGGGTGCCGCGGCCCTCGACGAGCGCGCGCAGCCGGGGCTCGGTGTCGGCGGCGAGGGCGGCGATCCGGTCGAGGTAGCCGCCGTCGCGGAAGTGTGTGACGGCGGCCAGCCCCGCGGCGGCGGCCATCGGGTTGGCGGCGTAGGTGTGGGAGGGGGCGAAGGACACCGGGCCGCCCTTCTCCCCGAGCACCTCGGCGATGTGGCCGCCCATCAGTACGGCGGCCAGCGGGGCGAACCCGCCGGAGATGCCCTTGCCGACGCACAGGATGTCGGGGGTGACGCCGAAGGTCTGCGCGGCGAAGGGGCTTCCGGTGCGGCCGAAGCCGGTGACGATCTCGTCGAAGACCAGCAGGACGCCGTGGCGGTCGCAGACCTCGCGGATCCGGGCGAGGTAGTCGGCGGGGGCGATGGCCATGCCGCGCAGGTGGATGACGGGTTCCATGACGATCGCCGCCACCGAGTCGGGGCCCTCCGCCTCGATGGTCCGCTCGATCATGGCGGCGGCCAGTTCGCCGGAGCGCTCCGCCGGGACGTCCCAGAAGGCCTCCAGGCAGTCCGGCGGCCACACGTGGACGACGCCCGGCAGGCCCGGCCCGAAGCGGGTGACGTCGGGGCGCCCGGTCAGGGACAGGGAGCCGAAGGTGGCGCCGTGGTAGCCGTGGTAGTAGCTGAGGATCTTCACCTTGCCGGGGTTGCCGCGTTCCCGGTGGTAGAGGCGGGACAGGCGGATGGCCGCCTCCACGCTCTCGGAACCGCCGTTGACCAGCTTGGCGGTGGTGATGCCGGGGGGTGCGAGGTCGACCAGGGCGCGGGCGAGTTCCAGGGCCGGCCGGTTGGTGCCGTGCAGCGGCGGGTTGAAGGGCAGGGTGCGCAGCTGGTCGGCGACGGCGCTCACGATGGGCTCGCAGTCGTACCCGAAACAGGTGACGAAGACCCCGGACAGCGCGTCCAGGTAGCCGCGGCCGGTGGTGTCGGTGAGCCGGATGCCCTTGGCGGACTCGAAGAGCAGCGCCTCGGGCGAGTGCGGGACCTCGAACGCGAACGCCGAGAGGTCGGAGGGCCAGGAGGAGAGGGGTTCCGGTCGTACGGCTGTCATGTTCGACTCCTTGACGGACGGGTCCCGCGGGGAGGGCGCGGGAGACGAGGGACCGGTGGTGGAGGTGGTCGGTGGCGGCCGCTGGGGCCGCGGGCGGACGGGGGCAGGTACGGACGCGGCCCGCGCTCGGGCTCGGGGTGCGGGCTCGGATTTCGGGCTCGGGCATCGCGCCCGGCTCGACGTGCCTCGACTCGGGAGGCTCAGTGCGGCGCCGGGTCGGTGAGCAGGGCGTGGACGGCGAGTCTGCGCGCCGGGGAGAGCAGCTCGAAGTAGGCGAGCCACTGGGGTTCGAGGACGTCCCGGTCGAGGATGTCCTTGGCGATGTCGACGATCACCGGCAGCGAGTGCGCGAGCAGCAGCGGCATGAGGAGCCGCTCGTCACCGGGACGCATCAGGCCGCGGCGGTACGCGGAGCGCAGGAGGCCGGCGAGGACCTCGCGGGCGGCGGCGGTGTCGGGGCCGCAGGCGAGGGCCACCGTGTCGGCGGTCCAGGCGAGGTCCAGGAGCGGATCGGCGACCTGGAGGTTGTCGAAGTCGAGCACGGCGCGGACGCGGGCCGGGCCGTCGTCGGTCGCCCCCGGGGGGTGCGCGGGCGTGAGCAGGAAGTGGTGGACGTGCAGGTCCCCGTGGACGACCCGGGGGTGGGTGGGCGCCTGGGGCGCCCCGGGTAACAGCGGCTCCGCGTCGCGCAGTTCGCGCAGCACCCGAGCGGCGGCGCGGCGCCAGGGGTCGTCGCCCGCGCCGCGTTCGGCCGCGGGAAGCAGCCGCCCCAGGGCGTCCCGCAGGGCGGTGGGCCAATGCTCCTCGTCGACGAGGAGCGGCAGGTGCACGTCGGCCAGTTCCGCGGTGACGTCCCGGGGCAGGGAGTCGAGCGCCTCGCGCAGGTCCAGCCCGGTGGCGGCGATGGCCTCGGCCTGGGCGCGGCCATCGCTCGCCCGGCCATCGCTCGCCCGGCCATCGCTCGCCCGGCCATCGCTCGCCCGGCCGCCGCTCGCCCGGGCGCCGGGAGCGTGGGGCAGCAGCTCGCACGGGACCCCGTCGTGACGGACGACGGGGCGGCCGTCGGCGGCCCGTACGGCGGGCAGGACGGGCACGGCCAGGCGGGCGCAGTGGGCGAGGACGCGGTCCTTGAGGGCGTCGAAGCGGGCGGGGCGGACGGCTTCGGCGTGCAGCTGCACCTTGAGGACGTGGTCGCGTCCCGGAGCGGCGTCGGGGGCCGTGACCCGCCAGAGTCCCGCCGTGTGGGTGAGCGGGGCCGCGCCGTCGACGGTGAGCGGGCCGATCACGGCGTCGCCCCAGGCCCCGCCCCAGTGGACGGCGAGGACGTGGCGCACCCACTGTGCCGTTCCTGCCGGGGCCGCGTCGTTCATCGGCGGTGCCTTCTTCCTCAGACGTGCGGGTTGGTGCGCGAGGCCGGCCCGCCGGGGCGGAAGGGCTTCTCTCGGCACTGTTCCGCAGCGGGCTAAGGCACGGCTCACGTTTCCCTCGCGCCGTCCTGGTGTCCGCGGCCGGGCGGGGCGTCGATACTGGCTCGACGTCGACGCGAAGGAGCGCACCGTGAACGAGCACGAGCAGCGCCTGGCCTCCCTCCTCAACGACCTGCCGGGGCGTCACGACGCCCATTTCTGGCGCGCGTTCAAGGCCGGCGCCGGCATGGAACACATACGCGAGAGGATGGCCCTGGCCGTCCGGTCCGCCGAGCGCGGCGACTTCCTGCCGCTGGCCGGGCTCGTCCTGGAGACCTTCGACCACGAGGACCGGTCGGAGGAGCTCGCGGGGGTGCTGTCGAAGCAGCTCGGGGGCGACGCGCGTGCCGGGTCCTGGATCGCCGACGTGGTCGCCGCGGCCCGGGGCGTGACGCGGGCCGACCGGCGAAATCCGCTCGAAGCGCTCGCCCGGAAGTGGTAGGGGCCCCGCGGCCGGTCCCGTGGCGGGGACCGGGTCCGGCGGGGCGGGGTGGGGCGGCGGTTCCTACGGGCGGGTCGCGGTGATCACGTAGTAGTCGAGGAGCCCTTCCCGCCAGGCGCGCAGGAAGTTCCGCGGCCAGGTGCCCGGTTCCCACTGTGCCGACAGCCAGTGGTCCCAGCCGGGCCAGACCGAGGCGCCGATGGACTCGCAGCGGACGTCGGTCAGGCCCGACCGGTCGAAGGCGGCGGTCAGCTCGGTGGGCGGGCGGGCGATGTCCAGGCCCTTGGCGAAGGTGTCCAGCAACGTGGCCAGCCGGGGCGCGGCCCCGGGGTCCGGGGCGAAGAAGCTGGTCACGACGGCCCGGCCGCCGGGGCGCAGGACGCGGGCGGTCTGCGCGGCGAAGGCGGCGAGGTCGTCGAAGTGCTGGGCGGCCTCCACGCTGTACACGGCGTCGAAGCCGCCGTCCTCGAACGGCATCCGCTCCGCCGCGCCGAGCACGAGCCGCAGCCGGTCCGGGTCGGCGGCGTCCGGGTCCGCCGGGTCCCGGTCCTCGGCCCGGGCGCGGCGGGCGCGCTCCAGTTGGCTGGGGTGGATGTCCATGCCGGTGATCCGGGCCGGAGCGTACTCGCGCAGGGCGAGGGCGCAGCCGACGGCGAGACCGCAGCCGACCTCCAGCAGTTCGCCGCCCTCGACGACCTGGCCGGCGGTGTCGAGGACGTGTCGGTACAGGTCCTGCTGGCTGCGGACGCGGTCGGCGACCGTGACGGGCCCCTCCAGGTCCGCGGGCCGCCAGTAGCCGAAGTTGATGAAGCCTCCCGCGAAGACGGGGACCGCGCTGAGGTCGGCCGGCCCGTACGTCTCCCGGACCTCGGGCCGCATTCCGTCGGGCCGTTCGGCGTCCGTCATGTGTGCACCTCCGCGCCCAGTCTGGCCGGGGCCGGGGTTCCTGTCGACGGCGCCTCGCGCGGGAGCCCGAGGCGGTCGGGGCGGCGGCCCGGGCGGGTCGGTCGTCGGGCCCGGGCGGTCGGCCGTCGGGCCCGGTCGCCGGGTCAGGGGGTCGCGGCGGCGCCGGCGCAGGCCGGGTGGCCCCAGCTCTTCCCGTTGTTCGCGATCGACTCTCCGGCGGCGTAGGGCTGCCCGCACGCGCAGCGGCCCGGGTACTTCGCCTTGATGGTCCGTGCGGCGCCGCGGCCCGCCGCCGAGCCGGAGGCCGCCTTCTTCTTCGTCGCGGCCGAGCCGGAGCGCGTGGCCGCGGTACGGGCCGGGGCGGAGCGGGCGGGCGCGGGCACCGGCGGGTCGGTGTCGCCCAGGGCCGTGCCGGCCGCCTGCTGGGAGACGGCGGCGTCGCTCGCGGCCTGGTCGGCGATGGCGTTCAGGTGGTCGCCGTCCTCGCGGTGCGCGGGCACGTAGACGAAGGTCACGTCCCGCTCGGAGAGCAGCCGGTCGATCTCCTCTACCAGCTCCCGGTTGGCCACGGGCTTGCCGGCGGCCGTCTTGAAGCCGTTGCGCTTCCACGCCGGCAGCCACTGGGTGACGGCCTTCATCGCGTACTGCGAGTCCATCCGCACCTCCATGGCGGTGCCGACGGCCACCGCCTCCAACACCTTCTGGAGGGCGGTCAGTTCCCCGACGTTGTTGGTGGCCCGACCCAGGGGGCCGGCCTCCCAGCGTTCGGGGGTTCCGGCGGGGTCGGCGATGACCCACGCCCAGGCGGCCGGGCCGGGATTGCCCTTGGCCGCTCCGTCACAGGCGGCGATGATGCGTTCAGACATCCCCCGATCATGCCCTACGCGATGACCGGGTCCGCGCGGGCCGGTGGCGCGGGTCAGTGGCCCAGCGCCCGCTTGAGCTCGTCCTTGCGCATCGTGGAACGGCCGTGGACGTGGCGGCGCTTGGCCTCTTCGTACAGTTGGTCGTACGTGGGCCCCTGGGCCCCGGTGTGGGAGCGGAGCCCGCCGCGCCGGGCGGAGGAGATGTCGTCGAGGGAGGTCCGGCTCGCGGTCTTCGACTCGCCGGCGCGGGCCCGTTCCTTGTTGACCGTCCGGGCGGCGATCTCCTTGGCCCGCTCGGGACTCTCGCCCCGCTCCTCGGCGCTCTCCTTGATGTGCTCGTACTGGCGTTCGCGCTTGGGACTCGATCCGCGCGGCATGACGGCTCCCCGGGTCGGTACGGCCCGGCCGGACGGGGGCGCCGGGCGCCGCCGACCTCCGGGATCACGGGGCGCCTACCCGCGGCACGCCGGCGCATGCCCGGCCGGCGTGCGAGCCGCGTGCGGGCCACGCCCGGGCCGCGTTTGGGCGGGGCGGAAACGGACAGACGCGGGACGTGCCGCGGTGCCGAACATGGGCTGCACCCCAGCGCGCGGGCCTCCGCGGCACACCAGAGCACCCACGACCGGTACGACAGGAGACGCCATGACCGGCCACGACGCCCGCCGCACCGACGAAGACCCCGCGCGCCCGGCCGCTCCGCGGGACCCGGGCACGACCCCGGCCGGCGAACGGGCGGCAGGGGTGGCGGGGAGCCAGGAGAGCGAGGAGAAGGGCGGCGCCCGCCGTCCGACGCCCGCCGACCTCGCCCGGCTCACGGTCCGCAAGGCCCGCAGGACACTCGGCGTGCCCGAGGTGTAGCGGGGAGGCCCGGGGGGTGGGGCCGTCCGGCGTACCCGGACGCTCCAAACGCCCTCGCCCGCATTTCCCCCCGAGTGGCCTACGTCCGTTGGCCCCTCCGGCCGATCTGCCCTCTCATGGACACGGGCCCTTCATTGCGTCCCCCACCGAGAAGGAGGGCATGCCCGTGTACACGATGTACGCCGAACCCGACGCGGATCCCGGCACGATCCTGTGGCACGTCCTCGCCAAGGATCCCGAAGGCACCACCCTGTGCGGCCGCCACGCCGCCCAGGCCGCCGCGGACACCGAGCGGGGCACCGAACGCTACTGCGACCCCTGCATGGCGGCCTTCCGCGCGGCCGTCCGGTAGCGCGTGACGGGTCCGGGGCCGGCGGTCGGGCGACCGCCGGCCCCGGGCCGTTCGGCTCGCGACCCGCGCGGCACCGCGACCCGTCAGCGGTCGCCGCCCATCAGCAGTCGCGCCCCGTCAGCGGTCGCGGCCCGCCGTGCGCATCCGCCCGTAGGCGTAGACGCAGCCGGCGAGGGCCAGGTCGGACAGCAGCATGAAGCCGATCGCGTACGAGTCCTTCGCGCTGTAGATGGCGCCCATGACCAGCGGGGGGACGAACCCGCCCAGCCCGCCGACGGCGCCGACGATCCCGGTCACGCTGCCCACCTGGGGTTGGGGGGTGACCTGCGAGACGAGGGCGAAGACGCTGCCGCTCGCGGTGCCGAGTCCGGCCGCCATGCACAGCAGGGCGATGGTGCCGACCGGGTCCAGAGCCGGGTCGAAGGCCTGGACGATCGCCATGAGCGCCACGAGCAGGAGTCCGCCCGCGGTGACGTAGGCGGGGTGGACCCGGTCCGACAGCCAGCCGCCGAACGGCCGGAAGACCACGGTGACCAGGGCGAACCCCGCCGCCTTGGTGCCGGCGTCGGTCGGCGACAGTTCGTACCAGGTCTTCAGGTAGGTGGGCAGGTAGACGCCGAAGGCGACGATCCCGCCGAAGCCGATGCCGTACAGGGCGGAGAGTTCCCAGGTGACGCGGAGCCGGCCGGCCTCGCGCAGTCGGGCGCCCAGTGACGCGGAGGGCACGGGACGGTCGGGCCGGTCCTTGAGGAGGAGCGCCGCCAGGACGGCGTAGCCGGCCAGACCGATGGCGACGACCACGAAGGGCAGGTTCGCGCCGTGCCGGGCGATCCTCGGGGTCAGGTACCCGGAGAGGGCCACGCCGCCCATGCCCATGCCGAACACCCCGAGCGCGAAGCCCCGTCGTGCGGGCGGGAACCAGGAGTTGACGAGCGGGACCCCGATGGCGAAGGTCGTGCCGCCCAGTCCCAGCAGGAAGCCGACGACGAGCATGAGCCCGTAGCTGTCGCGGGCCGGGATCAGCAGCAGCACGGGGACGATCGTCAGGGCGGACACCAGCGGGAACATGAGCTTCGCGCCGTAGCGGTCCGTGAGCGCGCCCACGGGGATGCGCCCGAGGGATCCGACGAGGACGGGCACGGCGACGAGCAGGGACTGCTGGAAGGAGTCGAGGCCGAGGCGGTCCTTGTAGTCGCTCGCGAGCGGGGCGATCAGGTCCCACGCCCAGAAGGTGAGCGTGAAGCCGACCGTGGCCACGACCAGGTTGCGGTACGCCGCCGCCGGCACGGGTGGGCTCGCGGGCGGTGGCGCGGGCGTGGCGGCGGTCGTCTCGGAGTCCATGCCCTCAGTCAATGCAGGTCGCCGACGGTGGGCACGGCGGGATGCTCCGTACGGGGCCGTACGGGACCGCCGCCTCGACCCGGTGTTCGAGACGCCGCGCCGGAGTGCCGGACGTCCCCGGGGTCAGCCGGTCTGGAGGGTCCTCAGCAGGTCGACGGCGGGCCCGTCCACCGCGCGGGCGGTGTTGGCGAGGGCGATGACGCCGACCCCCTTCTCCGGGTCGAAGCCGACGTAGGAGGAGAAGCCGCCGGTGCCCCCGTTGTGCCAGATCTGCAGGTGGGATCCCTGGCGGGGGTGGAGGCGGTGGGACATCCAGCCGAGGTGCACCCGGCCCATGGGGTTCCTGCGGTGCTCCACGGCCCGGCTCGCGCGGATCGCCTCGGCCAGTTCGGCGGGGCCGCCGTCCAACTGGGCCCGTACGAAGGCCACCAGGTCGGCGGCGGTCGAGTGCAGGCCGCCCGCTCCGGCCAGGTCGGCCAGGTTCCACGGCGGTACGGGGCGCCGGCGGCGATCGTGGCCCCGGGCGGCGCGGGCCGCGCGGGCGGGGTCGAGGGTCACGAGGGTGTCGTCCATGCCCAGCGGGGCGCAGACGTCGCGGACGACGAGGCGCTCGTAGGGGGTGCCCGTGCGGTGGGCCAGGGCCAGGCCGAGGAGGCCGGCGCCGAGGTTCGAGTAGCGGAACCGCTTGCCGGGGGTGGCGCCGAGCCGGGTACGGGCGAGCCCGGAGAGCAGGACGTCGGCGGTGCAGTCGGCGTACGGGTCCGGCTTCGAGGGGTGCAGGAGCGCGGTCAGGAGCATGCCCTTGGGCAGGCGGGGCAGGCCCGAGGTGTGGGTGGCGAGGTGGCGCGGGGAGATGCGGACTCCGTCGCGTTCCGGAACGACCGCGCCCTCGGGCAGCAGCGCGGCGACCGGCTCGTCCAGGTCCACGGCTCCGGTGACGGTCAGGCGGGCCAGGGCGAGGGCGGTGATCACCTTGGTGACGGAACCCACCTCGAACAGGGTGTCGGGGCCGGGAGCGTCCCCGTCGGCGCCGCCCGCGCCGGTACGGCCCGCGCCCCTGATCTCCGCGCGGTCGCCCGCGACGGCGGCGACCACGACGCCGACGCGCCCCTCGGCCAAGCGGTCGGCGGTCTGCTGCACCAGGGTGCCCAGTTCTCGATCCATGGTCGACATCATCGGGGGAACCGCCCGTGCGGGCGGTCAGTCCTCGTGATGATTTCCGGACGGGCTCCGTGCGACCTGAGCAGGAGGCGGCCGGGCCGCGGACGCCCCGCCCGCCGAAAGACGGCCCGGTCAACCATTCGCCGTAGGGCGAAGTATTGGGGCACCCTGGAGGGATGAATCACCTCCCCGCCGGGGACCCGGCCGCCTCCCCCGCTCCCGACTCTCCCGACGCCGCCTCCGCCGCGTCCGACTCCCCCGCGTCCGACGCGCCCGCGCCCGCCGCGCGCCTGGCGCTGCTCGCCGGGGCACTGGCCGACGAGACCCGGGCCGCCATCTGCATGGCCCTTCTCGAAGGGCGCGCCTGGACCGCCGGCGAGCTGGCCCGGATCACCGAGGTCGCACCGTCCACGGTCAGCGGCCATCTGGTCCGCCTGATGGAGGCGGGCGTCTGCGTGACCGAGCGGCAGGGACGCCACCGCTACGTGCGGATCGCCGACGCCGCCACGGCCCGGCTGATCGACGAGCTGGCCTCGTACGCGATCCCCGACCGGGACGCGGCCCACGCGGAGCCGGTCGTCTCCGCGCCCGACCCGCTCGCGCGCGCCCGCACCTGCTACGACCACTTCGCTGGACGGTTGGGCATGGCGGTGACCGACGCGCTGGAGCGCGACGGCCTGCTGCGCACGGACGGGGCCTTCGAGCTCACCGAGGCCGGACGCCAGTGGTGCGCCCGGGCGGGCGTGGGGCTGACCCAGGCGGGGCGCAGGCCCCTGGCGAGCTCCTGCCTGGACTGGACGGAACGCCGCCGCCACCTGGGCGGACTGGCCGGGGCCCGGCTGTGCGCGCGGTCCCTGGAGGCGGACTGGGTGCGGCGTCCGCCGGGGGGCGGGCGCGGGCTCCTGGTGACGGAGTCCGGCGAGCGGGCCTTCGCGGAGCTGCTGGGGATCACCCCGCGGGCGTGGACCTGAGCGGGGGTGCGCGGGGCACGCCCGGGGGACGCGAGGGCGCCGGTTATTTCGGTGGATGCCGAAATGTAGCGGGGCTAGTCTGGACACCATGACACCCCGCCTCCGCCTGATCCCTCCCCATGTCGTGACCGTCGGCGCCGTCTCCTTCACCGTCCTCGCCTGGGCCTCCGCCTTCGTGTCGATCCGCAGCGCCGGCGCCGCGTACGCGCCCGGGGCCCTCGCCCTCGGGCGACTGCTGACCGCCTCGCTGGTGCTCGCCGTCCTGCTTCTGATCCGCCGCGAGGGCCTGCCGGCACGGGGCGCGTGGCGCGGGATCGTGGTGTCCGGCGTGGTCTGGTTCTTCGGCTACACGGTGATGCTGAACTGGGGCGAGCGCCTGGTGGACGCGGGCACCGCCTCGCTGCTCGTCAACACCGGCCCGATCCTGATGGCCCTGCTCGCGGCCCGGCTGCTCGGCGAGGGGCTGCCGCCGAGGCTGTTGGCGGGCATGGGCGTGTCCTTCGTGGGCGCGGTGGTCGTCGGCCTGTCGATGTCCTCCTCGTCCGGCGCCGAAGGGTCGACGTCGGTCCTCGGGGTCGCGCTCTGCCTGCTGGCGGCGGTGGCGTACGCGACCGGCGTGATCGCGCAGAAGCCCGCGCTGTCCTTCGGCACTCCGCTCCAGATCACCGCGTACAGCTGCCTCGTCGGCACCGTCGTCTGCCTGCCCTTCGCCGGGCAGTTGGCGGCGCAGGTGCCGCGCGCGCCGCTGTCCGCGACCCTGAACATGGTCTACCTCGGGGTGGTCCCGACCGCCCTGGCCTTCACCACCTGGACCTACGCCCTGGCCCGCATGCCCGCCGGGAAGCTGGGCGCGACCACGTACGCCGTCCCGGCCATCGTGGTGTTGTTGAGCTGGGCGCTGCTGGGCGAGGTGCCGGCCTGGCTGACGCTGCTGGGCGGCGCCCTGTGCCTGGCCGGGGTGGCCGTCTCCCGCAGGCGGCCGACCGCGGAGCCCGCCCCGACCGCGCCCGGAGCATCCCCCGCCGCCGCGACACCGGCCCCCGACCCGGCGCCGGAGCGGCGCGCCGGGGGCTGACGGGTCACGGCGGGGCCGCCCCTCGGGCGGGGCGGGACACCGCCGCGGCCCCGGACGCCCGGGCCCGTACGCCGCGCGGACCCTCGACGCGCCCCTTCCACACGGCTCGGCACACCTCCCGATCCGAGACCCGAGCCCGAGCGCCTTGGGACTTCGGCCCCGCACACCCCAACCGGGCCACCCTCTGGTCGAGTTGGTCCAGACCATCTAGGGTGGGCGCGGCCACCCCCACTCCCCCCGAGGTTCACGATGATCACTCGACGGTCCCTGCTGGCCCTGTCCGGGCTCGCCGGACTCGGCGCGGCCCCCCTGCTCCTGCCCGCCCCTCCCGCCCGGGCCGCGACCGTCGGCACCCTCCTGCCGACCCCCACCGGACCCCTGCCGGTCGGCACGACCTCCCTGCACCTGGTCGACCGCGCCCGGCGCGACCCGCTGGCGCCCGACCGTCGCCCCCGCGAGCTCATGGTGCAGCTGTGGTACCCGGCGCGCCGCTCCGCGGGCCGCCCCCGGGCCGCCTACACCACGGACCGGGTCGCCTCCGCGCTCGAAGCGACCCTGCCGCTGACCCCGGGCACCCTGGCCTCCGTACGGCCGCACGCGCGGCTCGGCGCCCCCGCCGCGCCCGGTCCGCTGCCCCTGCTGCTGCTCGGCCACGGCCGTCAGGGCGGACGGTCGAACTGCACGGCCCTGGCCGAGGACCTGGCCTCCCACGGCTACCTGGTGGCCGGCCTCGACCACACCTACGACGCCCGCGTGGTGGAGTTCCCCGACGGCCGCGCCGTCCCCGGCGTCCTGCCCGACGAACCCGCCGACTGGGACGCCCAGGAACGGCTGGAGATCGGGGTGCGCGTCGGCGACCTGCGCTTCGTCGCGAGCGCCCTCACCGGACGGCCCGGCGGGCGCCCGTCGCCCGCGCGCGGCCCGGCGCTGCCCGAGGCGGACCCGCGGCGCATCGGCGTCCTGGGGCACTCCATGGGCGGGGCCGCGGCGGCCGAGGCGCTGCGCGTGGACCGCCGCTTCCGGGCCGGCCTCGGCCTGGACGGCGCCTTCTTCGGCTCCCCCGTCGCCGACGTGGGCCTGGACCGGCCCTACCTCCTGCTCACCGCGCCCGCCGACCACGACACCTGGCGGCGGTGGCGGGAGCACCCCCGGGGATGGGCGCGTCACCTGGGCCTCGCCGGCACCGGGCACCTGAGCTTCGTCGACCTCCCGCACTTCGCCGTCGCGGGCGGCCTGGACGGCGTCTGGCCGCCGGAACTGTACGCCGAGCTGCTGGGCACGTCCGCGCCCGGCCGCACCTGCGAGGTGCTGCGGACCTACGCGCGGTCCTTCTTCGACCGCGCGCTGCGCGGCCTGCCGGCGCCCCTGCTCGACGCGCCCGACGCCCGCTACCCGGAGGTCTCCTTCCGCTGGGCGCACGACGGACCCGGACTCTGACGCCGCACCCGAGTGGCCCCGACGGGGGAGGGCGTCGGCGGAGGTCATGGGGGTGTCACGGATCCGCCACAGGGCGGTCTCCCCGCGAACCGGACGGGGCGTCCCATCGTGTCCGTCGGCGCGAGTGCCGGTGTGGGACCGGTCGTGGACCTCGGGAGCACCCATGCAGTACACAGCAGTCGGCCGGCGCGGCGCGCTGGTCGCGGTGACGGCCGCGGCGGTCGCCGCCCTCATGACGGGTTGTACGCCGACCGGGGAGGACGGCGGCGCCGCCGGCCCGTCGGCACCGGCGGGCACGGGGTCGGCCGCGCCCACGGCGTCGGCCCCGCCGACCGCCGGGGGTTCCGGCGGGGGCGGACAGAAGCCGGGGCCGTCGGCTTCCGCCCCGGCTTCGATGTCGCCCCCGGCCGGGGGCGGCGCCGGGGGCGAGAAGGCCTGCGCGAGCGGCGCGGTCAAGGTGTCGGAGGGCCGGCAGGCGGAGGTCCGGCCGCCCGGCACGGGCACGGGAGCGGCCGTCGTCTCGGTGACGAACACCTCCGCGCAGCCGTGCACGCTGAACGGCTTCCCCACCGTCGCCGGCGCGGGCAACGGTTCGCCGGACAAGAACCGTCCCCTCGCCGTCACCCGCGACGGCGCGGCGACGACGGTGACCCTGGCCCCGGGCGCCCGCGCCTGGACCAAGCTCACCTTCGTCAACGTGCAGGGCGAGGCGGACGGCTACTGCGTGTCCGGCGCCACCCCCTCCTCCTTCCCCACGCTGGTGCTGGGCCTGCCCGGCGGCGCGGGCGCGCACCAGATCGCGATGGACGACGGGGTCTTCGCCGAGTGCGACGACAAGGTGACCGTCACGGCGTTCTCCTCGACCCGACCCTCCTGACCCGGCGCCCCCCGATCCGGCGCCCGTGGCCCGACGCCCGTGGCCCGGCGCCGGCGCGACGGTCAGCCGGTGAGGATCCAGCCGTGCTGACCGCCGATGGTCTGCCCCTCGCAGTTCGTCGAGTTGGACTCGAAGAACTCCCGCTGCTTGCCGACCATGCAGCGCATCAGGGGTGCGGTGGCCACGCCGGAGGGCTCGCTCGGGTAGAACCAGCCGAGCCGCGAGACGTACGTCTGCCCCTCGCAGTTGACGTCGTACGAGAGGAAGTTGTCCTTGCGGACGACGCAGTGGTAGATCGGGATCGTGCCCTCGCGCGGGCTCGTGTAGAGCTGCCCGAGGCTGCCTTCGACGGTGTAGCCCGGGGGCACGTTCCAGACGGTGCTGATGTGCTCGCCGCTCGGGCCGATGAGGCGGTTGAGGCTGCGGGTCGGCGTGGTGACCGCCGGCTCTCCGCTACAGGTGGCCTTGATCATGGCCTGGTAGTGGTTGCCGGTCACGTGGACCAGGATCGGCCCCTCCGTCACCCGGCACTGGGAACCGGAGAACCCGGCGTCGGCGGCCTGTCGGTTGAGGTGGTCGTAGGCGGCCGCCTGCGCGATGTTCGGCGGGCCGCCGCCGATGCCCGTCAGGTAGAGCACCACGGGCCCGACGGCGGCGACGGACGCCGGGGCGGGGGTGGCGGGTCCAGGTGCGGGGGCCGCGCCGGCCGGTGCGGCGGCGGTCACGGCGGCCGCGAACGCGGCGATGAGTGCGAGGAGGGTCGTACGCGTACGAGACGTGCGGCGCAAGGCTGAACTCCCGGTCGTCGGCCGCGAGGGCCGGTGGGCCGTCGCGGGGCGGATCGACTGTGCGTACCGCCCGATAGGCGGCATCACCGCCATTCCACCCTTGGGGCCCACCCCGGGACCAGACGGTCTTCGGCCGACCCCGGGGGGCGTCCACCGGCCGCCCGAATCGAACGGACTCCCACCCCCGCCTCCTACGATCTCGACCATGACCACCCTGATCGTCTTCGACATCGACGGCACGCTGCTGCGCAGCGTCGCCGCCCACCAGGCCGCCTTCGTCGCGGCCCTGCACGACAGCGGGCTCACGGACTTCGACACGGCGTGGGCCGGCTACACCCACCACACCGACTCCTGGATCCACCGCGAGGTGTTCCGCAGACAGTGGGGCAGACTGCCGGACGCCGCCGAGAGCCGGCGGTTCGCGGACCACCTCCACGCCCGCTTCCTGGCCGCCACTCCGGCCGGGGGCATCGAGCCGATACCGGGCGCCACCGGCTTCCTGCGGGCCCTCGCCTCCGACGGCGACTACGCCACGGCCTTCGCCACCGGGGCCCTGCGCGAGGTCACCACCGCCAAGGTGGCGGCGCTGGGCGCCGTCGGCCCCGTCGTCACCGGCAGCGACCACACCTTCCGCGCGCACCTGGTGCGCGAGGCCGTCCGTCGGGCCTCGGACCGGGCCGGCGGCGCCTTCGACCGGGTGGTCTGCGTGGGTGACGGGCCGTGGGACGTACGGGCCGCCCTGGACACCGGCAGCGAGTTCATCGGCATCGGCACGGACACCGCGCCGTTCGGGGACTGGTTCCCGCGCAACCGTCTGTTCGCCTCCTTCGACGACGTCGACCCGGCCGCCGACTTCACCCTGACGCCGCCCCCGGGACGGACCGTCGCCGAACCCGACGCGGACAAGGCCTTCGCCGCCGGCCCGGCCGCCTGCCCCTGCTGGACCTGACCCGGCGGCACCGGCCCTTCCGCGCCACACGGTCCGGTTCACCGGGAAGTTCCCGACCGACGCACTAAACTGACGGGCTGTTTGGTGCCGGATCGGAACAACCCGGGCAGACCCGGACTCCCCCGGCTCCCCGGTCTGGACCGGGACCGAGACGCGAGGGCCGATGGCAGCCACACCTGAGCACGGTGAACTGACTCTGCTCGACGACGGGGACCCGTGCGGGGAACCGGGCAAGTCCGCCCGCTTCACCGCCGGGCCCGCCGCGCCGACCCGCACCCTGATCGACGTCTTCGAGGCGACCGTACGGGCCCACCCCGACGAGCCCGCCCTGGACGACGGCACCGCCCTGCTGACCTACCGGGCCCTCGCCACCGAGGTCGAACGCGGCCGGCGCGCCCTCGCCGCCGCCGGGGTGGGACCCGGCGACCGGGTCGGCGTACGGGTGCCGTCCGGGACCAACGGGCTGTACGTGGCCGTCCTCGCCGTGCTCGCCGCCGGCGCCGCCTACGTACCGGTGGACGCGGAGGATCCGGACGGGCGGGCCGAGCTGGTGTTCGGCGAGGCCGGGGTGCGGGCGGTGGTGGGCCCCGGCGGTCGCGTCGAGCCCACCGGCCGCCCCGGCGCACCCGAATCCGTCACCGTCACCGCTTCCGGACCCGCCGCCGCCGCTTCCGGACCCGCCGCCCGGCCCGGACCCGAGCACGACGCGTGGATCATCTTCACGTCCGGCTCCACCGGCAGGCCCAAGGGCGTCGCCGTCAGCCACCGCGCCGCCGCCGCCTTCGTGGACGCCGAGGCGCGCCTGTTCCTGGCCGAGGACCCCGTCGGCCCCGGCGACCGGGTCATGGCCGGGCTTTCCGTGGCCTTCGACGCCTCCTGCGAGGAGATGTGGCTGGCCTGGCGGCACGGCGCCTGCCTGGTGCCCGTCCCCCGCTCCCGGGTGCGCGGCGGCGCGGACCTCGGCCCCTGGCTGGTGGAACAGGAGATCACCGTGATCTCCACCGTGCCGACGCTGGCCGCCCTGTGGGAGCCCGAGGCCCTCGACGGGGTACGGCTGCTGATCTTCGGCGGCGAGGCCTGCCCGCCCGAGCTGGCCCGCCGCCTGGTCACCGAGGGCCGCGAGGTCTGGAACACGTACGGCCCCACCGAGGCCACCGTCGTCGCCTGCGCCGCGCTCCTGACCGGCGAGGAACCCGTGCGCATCGGCCTCCCGCTGGCCGGCTGGGAGCTGGTGGTCGTCGACGAGTCCGAGGAACCGGTGCCGATGGGCGGCAGCGGCCGGCTCGTGATCGGCGGCGTCGGCCTGGCCCGCTACCTCGACCCGGACAAGGACGCCGAGAAGTACGCCCCGCTGCCCTCCCTCGGCTGGGAGCGCGCCTACCGCAGCGGCGACCTGGTCCGCGCCGACCCCGAGGGCCTGGTCTTCCTCGGCCGCGGCGACGAACAGATCAAGCTCGGCGGTCGTCGGATCGAGCTCGGGGAGGTGGACGCGGCGCTCCTGGCCCTGCCCGGTGTCACCGGCGCCGCGGCGGCCGTCCGCACGGCGCGCGGCGGCAACCAACTCCTCGTCGGCTACCTGGTCGTGCGGGAGGACTGGGACCGCGGCGCGGCGCTCGAACGGCTGCGGGCCGAGCTGCCCGCGGCCCTCGTGCCGCTGCTCGCCCCGGTCGCCGACCTGCCGACCCGCACCTCCGGCAAGGTGGACCGGGACGCGCTGCCCTGGCCGCTGCCCGACCTGGAGTCCGCGCGGCCCGCGGAGCGCCTGTTCGGGACCGAGGCCTGGCTCGCCGAACAGTGGGGCGAGACCCTCGGCGTGAGCGTCACCGGCGCCGACGACGACTTCTTCGCGCTGGGCGGCAACAGCCTCGCCGCCGCGCAGCTCACCACCCGCCTGCGCACGCGCTACCCGGGGGTGGCCGTCGTCGACGTCTACCGCCGGCCCACCCTGCGCAAGCTGGCCCGACGGCTGGAGAAGTCCCTGCGCGACGACGGCGACACCCGTGAGGTCGTCCCCGTGCCGCCGCGCGCCCGGGTGGTGCAGTCGCTGTTGCTGCTCCCGCTGTTCACCCTGGTCGGCGCGCGCTGGACGGTGGCGCTGGTCGCGGCGGGCAACGTACTGCACCGGTTCGGGCCCCATCCGTGGGCGCCGACCGCCTCGTGGTGGCTCGTCGCCGCCGCGGCCGTGCTCCTCTTCAGCCCGCCGGGGCGCCTCGCGATCGCGGCCGGCGGGGCGCGCCTGTTGCTGCGCGGGGTGACGGCCGGCAGCCACCCGCGCGGGGGGAGCGCGCACCTCAGGCTGTGGACCGCCGAGCGCCTGGCCGAGTGCTCCGGCGCGACCTCGCTCACCGGCCCCTGGCTGGAGCGGTACGCGCGGGCCCTCGGCGCCAAGGTGGGCCGCGAGGTGGACCTGCACTCCCTGCCCCCGGTGACGGGGATGCTGACCCTGGGGCGCGGCTGCGCCGTGGAGTCCGAGGTGGACCTGTGCGGGCACTGGTTGGACGGGGACCGGTTGGAGATCGGCCCGGTCAGGGTCGGCGCGGGGGCCGTGGTCGGGACCCGCAGCATCCTCTTCCCCGGGGCGCGGGTGGGCAAGGGGGCCGAGGTCGCCCCCGGTTCCGCCGTGGTGGGGCAGGTGCCGACCGGACAGCGCTGGGGCGGCGCGCCCGCCGCGAAGATCGGCAGGCCGCGGCGCAACCGGCCCGCGGGGCGTCCGCCGCGCGGGGCCCTGTGGCGGGCCGCCTACGGGGCCACCGGTCTCGGTCTCACCGCGCTTCCCGCGCTCGCGGCGCTGCCGACGCTCCTCGTGGTCGGCCGGTTCGTGCCGGCCGGCGCGGGGCCGGCCGGGGCGCTGCCTGGGGCCCTGTTCGCCGTGGTGCCCGGGGCGCTCGTGTTCGGCTGCGCGTACGCGCTCGCGCTGCTGGTCTGCGTACGTCTGCTCAGTCTGGGCCTGCGGACGGGGGTCCATCCGACGCACAGCCGGGTCGCCTGGCAGGCGTGGACGGTCATCCAGCTGATGGACCGGTCCCGGGAGACGCTGTTCCCGCTGTACGCGGGGCTGATCACCCCGGTGTGGCTGCGGCTGCTCGGGATGCGGATCGGGCGGGGCGCGGAGGTGTCCACCGTCCTCGCGCTGCCGAGCCTGACCACCGTGGGCGACGGGGCCTTCCTGGCCGACGACACCCTGACGGCCCCCTACGAGCTGGGCGGCGGGTGGATGCGGATCGGGCACTCCGAGATCGGGCGGCGGGCGTTCCTCGGGAACTCCGGCATGACGGCGCCGGGGCGCGCGGTGCCGGACGACGGGCTGGTGGGGGTGTTGTCGGCGACGCCGAAGAAGGCCAAGAAGGGCAGCTCGTACCTGGGGCTGCCGCCGGTCAGGCTGCCGCGTTCGGCGGGCGGCGGCGAGCGGAGCCGGACCTACGATCCGCCCGTGCGGCTGCTGTGGGCGCGGGGTCTGGTGGAGCTGTGCCGGCTGGTCCCGGTGTTCTGCTCGGCGGCCCTGACCGTGTTGACCGTGGCCGCGCTGTGCGCGTTGAGCGCGGCGGACGGCGTGGGCGTCGCGGGGGCCGCGCTGTCGTCCGGGGCGGTGCTGCTCGCCGCCGGTGTCCTCGCGTGCGCGGTCTCGGTGGTCGCGAAGTGGGTGCTGGTGGGTCGCCACCGGCCGGGGGAACATCCGCTGTGGAGCGCCTTCGTGTGGCGCAACGAGTTGGCCGACACCTTCGTGGAGGTGTTGGCCGTACCGTGGCTGGCCGGATCCGCGCCCGCCACTCCCCTGCTGACGCTGTGGCTGCGCGGGCTGGGGGCCCGGATCGGGCGGGGCGTGTGGTGCGAGAGCCACTGGCTGCCCGAGACGGACCTGGTGGTGCTGGGCGACGGGGTGAGCGTGAACCGCGGCTGCGTGTTGCAGACACACCTCTTCCATGACCGGATCTTGAGGACGGATACTGTGGTCCTCCGCGAGGGCGCCACTCTGGGCCCGGGCGGAATCGTCCTGCCCGGGAGTACCGTCGGAGCCCACAGCACCCTGGGTCCCGCCTCCCTCGTGATGGCCGGGGAGTCCGTCCCCGCCGGCACCCGTTGGCTGGGCAACCCGATCAAGGCGTGGCGCACCTGACACGGCCCGAGCACAGCGCGGGGAGCGGAAGCGGCAATGAGCGGCCAGACGACAGCGGCATCCGACCCGTACTTCCCCGCGAACGGTGACGCCCGGTACCGCGTGCACCGGTACGAGATCTCCCTGGAGTACCGTCCCGGCCCCAACCGGCTGGCCGGGACGGCCCGCATCGGCGCCATCGCGGGGCGGGCCCCGCTCGCCGAGTTCCACCTGAACCTGGCCGAATTCAGACTGGGCCGGGTCCTGGTGAACGGCCGCGTCCCGCGCTTCACCCACCGGGGCGGGAAGCTGCGCATCCGGCCGGCGAAGCCGCTGCCCGCCCACGGCGCCTTCACGGTGGAGGTGCACTGGGCGGGCAATCCCCGACCGGTCCGCAGCCCCTGGGGCGGCATCGGCTGGGAGGAGCTGTCGGACGGGGCCCTGGTGGCCAGCCAGCCGGTCGGCGCCCCGTCCTGGTACCCGTGCAACGACCGGCCGGCCGACAAGGCCTCGTACCTGATCTCGGTCAACACGCCTTCCGCCTACACGGTCGTGTCGGGGGGCCGACTCCTCACCCGCACGACCCGGGCCAGCACCACCACCTGGGTGTACGAGCAGCCGGCGCCCACCTCCAGCTACCTGGTCGGCCTGTCCGTCGGCGTGTACCAGACGGTGCTGCTGGGCGACCCGGGGCTCGACGGCGTCCCCCAGAGCGCCCACGTGCCGGCCCACCTGCTGGCCCGGTTCTCCCGGGACTTCGCCCGGCAGCCGGCGATGATGCGCCTGTTCGAGGAGCTGTTCGGCCCCTACCCCTTCGGGGAGTACGCGGTGGTGGTGACGGACGAGGAGCTGGACGTCCCGGTGGAGGCCCAGGGCCTGTCCACCTTCGGCACCAACCACGTGGACGGCGTACGCGGTTCGGAGCGCCTGATCGCGCACGAACTGGCGCACCAGTGGTTCGGCAACAGCGTGAGCATCGCCGACTGGCGGCACATCTGGCTCAACGAGGGGTTCGCGAAGTACGCCGAATGGCTCTGGTCGGAGCGCTCGGGCGGGCGGACCGCGCACGAGATGGCGCGGGGCGCGCACCGGTTGCTGACCGGGCTGCCGCAGGACCTCGTGCTCGCCGACCCCGGCCGCAAGCTGATGTTCGACGACCGGCTGTACCAGCGCGGGGGCCTGGCGGTGCACGCGGTGCGCTGCGCGCTGGGGGACGGGGCGTTCTTCCGCATGCTGCGCGAGTGGACCACCGTGCACCGGGGCGGGTCGGTGACCACCGCCGGGTTCGCCGGGCACGTGTCGCACTACGCGGATCGGCCGCTGGAAGGGCTGCTGCGGGCCTGGCTGCACGAGCCGGCGCTGCCGCCGCTGCCCGCGCCCGGGGCCTGACGGGCACGGGGCCGACCGTCCGCAGGGGCCGACCGGCCCGGGGATCCGCCCGCCCCGGGGCGCCGACGGCGCGTGGCCGTCGGCTCCGGGGTTTCGCGCGGGAGGGGTCAGACGATGCCCTCGGCGATCTCGGCCTGTTCCCGGGCGTTCCCGTACGCGGACGGGGTGCCGTAGGAGCGTCGGGCGACGTACCACCACACGCTGGCGAGGACGAGGACCACGGCCAGGGCGATCACGGCGTAGTTCATGGAGTCGACGGTGACCGGGGACTTCTGCGGCAGGCAGAACAGGACGGTGACGACGGCCACCCAGACGACGGCGGTCCAGCCGATGGGCTTGCTCCAGCGGCCGAGGTTCCACGGTCCGGGGGTGAAGCGGGAGCCGGCGCGCAGGCGCAGGTAGATCGGGATGGCGTAGGCGGGGGTGATCCCGATGACGTTGATGGCGGTCACGGCCCCGTAGGCGGTGGCGGACCAGAGCGACGGCAGGGCGAGGACGCCCGCGACGGCCACGGAGAGCCAAACGGCCGGGACCGGGGTCTGGGTGCGGCTGCTGACCTTGCGCCACACGGACGAGCCGGGCAGGGCGTTGTCACGGCTGAAGGCGAACACCATGCGGCTGGCGGCGGCCACCTCGGCGTTGCCGCAGAAGAGCTGGGCGACGATCACCACGAGGAGGAGGGCGCTGGCGCCGCCCGAGCCGAGGGCGTCGAGGAAGATCTGGGCGGGCGGTACGCCGGTGGCGGTGCCCTGGACGGCCGCGTAGTCCTGGATGGCGAAGGTGAGGCCGGCGAGGAGCGCGAAGCCGGCGACCCAGGAGACCCAGATGGCCCGGACGATGCCCTTGGCGGCGGTGACGGAGGCGTTGGAGGTCTCCTCCGAGAGGTGCGCGGAGGCGTCGTAGCCGGAGAAGGTGTACTGGGCGAGCAGCAGGCCGACCGCGGCCACGTAGAAGGGGTTGGCCCAGCCGGTGTCGTTGACGAACTCGGTGAAGACGAACGAGGCCGACTGGTGCCGGTCGGGGACGAAGGCCAGGGCGCCGACGATCAGGGCCACACCGCCCAGGTGCCACCAGACGCTGATGGAGTTGAGCACGCTGACGAGGCGGACGCCGAAGAGGTTGAGCGCGGCGTGCAGCAGCAGGATGCACAGGAAGATCAGGAAGGTGGAGCCGGCGGTGGGCTCGAAGCCGAACCGGAGGTTCAGGAAGGCCCCGGTGAACAGGGCGGCGCCGTAGTCGATGCCGGCGATGGCGCCGAGCAGGCCGAGGAGGTTCAGCCAGCCGGTGTACCAGCCCCAGCGACGGCCGCCGAGCCGGTCGGCCATGTAGTAGAGGGCCCCGGAGGTGGGGTAGGCGCTGGTCACCTCGGCGAGGGCGAGGCCCACGCAGAGGACGAAGAGGCCCACGCCGATCCAGCCCCACATCATCACGGCCGGTCCGCCGGTGCCCAGGCCGAACCCGTACAGGGTCATGCAGCCGGAGAGGACGGATATGACCGAGAAGCTGATGGCGAAGTTGCCGAACCCGTTCATGCGGCGGGCGAGGACGGGCTGGTAGCCGAGCTCTCTGAGTCGTTCCTCCTCGTCCTTGCGCGGTGGGCCGGTGCGATCGGGGCGAGCGGTGGGGGTGGTGCGGGACACGGGGGTACCTCCGGGGTTCGTGGGGCACGGGGGAACGCGCGGGGGCGCGCGGAACCGGGGGTTGAGCAAGGGGGGTGGAGCAAGGGGGTGTGGAGCGGGGGGTGGTGGAGCGGGGTGAGCGGGGGTGGTGCCGCCGCCGCAGGGGGGCGGGGCGGGTCAGGTGCGGTCGGCCAGGCTGCGGGACCTGGAGCGGAGGAACACCTCCTCGGCCAGCGCCTGGTCGGCCGGGTCGCGGGTGCGGTAGGCCCACGGGAGGGTGGTCCAGTAGCGGCCCATCGCGTCGAAGACCCGGGCCGCCTCGTCGAACCGGTGGGCGCCCGCCAGGGCGTGCGCGAGGTGGTTGAGGTCGAGCGGGGAGGCGAGCCCGGGGTCGGCGTACCGGAACCAGGCGTCGAGGGCGTGGTTGGCGTCCCGTACGGCGTCTTCGGCGACCCAGTGCAGGTCGAGCGCGCGCTCCTGGCCGTTCTCGCGCCGGTAGCGCTCGACCCTGACGTAAAGCGGAAGGACGTGCACGGCGGAGCCGAGCGGAGCGGAACCGGTCGCCCAGTGCACGAAGTTGGTGGCGCCGGAGAGCGGGCCGGGGTTGTCCGCGTACACGAACTGGAGCATCCGGTGGTAGGCCTCGCGGTTGTGCGGGTCCCGCTTGTCGGCCTGGGCGAGGATGCCCCAGGGGCCCGGGGGCAGCATGAGGCCGGGGGGCGCCTGGCGGTGCTCGTCCATCTGCCGGTGCTCGTCGAGCAGGGCCAGGGCCAACAGGCACACCCAGGGCACGGGATCGGCCGGGCTGAGCTCCGCGGCGACCCGGCAGGCGTCCCATGCCTCCTGCCACAGCTCGTGCGTACGGGCGTGGCGGGCTCGGTGGGCGCGGACGGCCCGTTCGACGGTGACGCGGGTGTGCATCACGGTCGCGGCGACGCTGCGCGGCTCCTCGGTGCGCCACGCGCGGACCACGTCGGATCCGGCGGCGACCGCGGCGAGGACCTGGGTGCGCTGGGTCCACAGGCCCCAGCCCTCGGTCCGCTCCAGGAGGTGCGCCATCGACAGCCAGCGGCCGGTGCGCACGTCCTGGACGGCGAGGCGCAGGTCGTTGTCGTGGCCGGCGGGGTGGTAGACGGGCCGGAATTCGCCGCCCGCCATCACCTCGTCCCGGTCGACGGGTGGCCGCTGCGGGCGGGTCGTGCGGTGGTCGTGGTCATCAGTCCTCGCGTCGCAGGAAGGTCGCGCCCGTTGATCGGCGATCACTATAGAGCGCGTCCGGACGTCCGCGACCCGATTCCCGTTCGAACGCAAGTATCAAGCCAACGGGGTGATGTGATTCTGAGTCAGTTTGTTCCGCGAGCCGGGACGGATCTTGACGGGGGCGGTCCACTGGGGAAGTCTTCGATCGGCCATCGCCGAAGAACGATCGACTCCGGTCGATCACGAACACGGTCATGACACGAGACAGCACGGAACAACACCGCGCGGCACGGCACGGCACAGCGCCCCCGGGGCACGGTACGGCGCGGCAACATGCGTAACAGCAGGACGGAGTGGTGATGACGGGCCCGGTGCTCGCTGTCGACCAGGGCACCTCGGGAACCAAGGCCCTCGTCCTGTGCCCCGAACGCGGGGTGATCGGCTCCGCCTCCGCCCCCGTACGCCCCCGGTACCTGCCCGGCGGCCGGGTGGAGGTCGACCCCGCGGAACTGCTGCGCTCGGTCGTCGACGCCGGACGCGCCGCGCTGGCGGCGGCCGGTGAACCGGTCGTGGCGGTGGGCCTCGCCAACCAGGGCGAGACCGTGCTCGCCTGGGACCCGGCCGACGGGGAGCCGCTGACCGATGCGATCGTCTGGCAGGACCGCCGCGCCGAGCCCCTGTGCACCGAACTCGCCCCTCACGCGGAGTCGTTGCGTGCCTGGACGGGCCTGCCGCTGGACCCCTATTTCGCCGCGCCCAAGATGGCCTGGATACGCCGCAACCTGACCCGGGACGGCGTGGTCACGACCAGCGACGCGTGGCTCGTCCACCGGCTCACCGGCGCCTACGTCACCGACGCGGCCACCGCGGGACGCACCCAACTCCTCGACCTGGACACGGTCGACTGGTCGGGCGCGGCGCTCGACGTCTTCGGCCTCGGCGGCGAGCGACTGCCGCGGATCGTCGACGCGGACACCCCCGTCGGCACCACCACCGCCTTCGGCCCCCGGATCCCGCTGACCGGGCTCCTCGTCGACCAGCAGGCCGCGCTCCTCGCCCAGAACGTCACCGAGCCCGGCACCGCCAAGTGCACGTACGGGACGGGCGCGTTCCTGCTCGCCCAGAGCGGGCCGCACCCCCGGCGCAGCGCCTCGGGGCTCGTGGGCTGCGTGGCCTGGCGGCTCGCCGGCCGGACCGACTACTGCCTGGACGGGCAGGTGTACACGGCCGCCTCCGCGGTGCGCTGGCTCACCGACCTCGGCGTGATCTCCGGCGCCGAGGACATCGACGCCGTCGGCGGGGGCGTCCCGGACGCGGGCGGGGTCACCTTCGTGCCCGCCCTCGCCGGGCTCGCGGCCCCCTGGTGGCGCGGCGACGTCCGGGGCTCCGTCACCGGCCTGGGGCTCGACACCACGGCCGGCCACCTGGTCCACGCCCTGTGCGACGGCATCGCCGCCCAGGTCGCGGAACTCGCGGACGCGGTCGCCGCCGATCTGGGCACCCCGCTCTCCGCCCTGCGGGTCGACGGCGGACTGACCCGCTCCGCGCTCCTCATGCAGACCCAGGCCGACCTGCTCGGCATCCCCGTCGAGGTGTCGGCGCTCCCGGACGCGACCGCGCTCGGCGTCGGCGCGGTGGCCCGGCTCGGACTCGACCCCTCGCTGACGCCGACCGAGGCCCTGCCGGAGTGGAAGCCGTCGGCCGTCTACGAGCCGAGGATCGACGCGGGGGCGGCGGCGCAGCGCCGGGCCCGGTTCCGTACGGCGGTCTCGGCCCTGCTCGACGGCCCCGCGTGAGCGTCACCACCGGGGTCGTCACCACCGGGGTCGTCACCACCGGGGTCGACGCCCTGCCGGGGGGCGCGTACGACGTGACGGTCGTCGGCGCCGGCGTGGTCGGGTCGGCCATCGCCCGCGAACTGGCCCGGCTGCCGCTGCGGATCGCCCTGCTCGACGCGCGCGACGACGTGGGCGACGGCACCTCCAAGGCCAACACCGCCATCCTCCACACCGGGTTCGACGCCGTACCCGGTTCCCTGGAGGCCCGGCTCGTCCGCGAGGGCCACGGGATGCTGAGCGCGTACGCCGCCGAGTGCGGCATCCCGGTGGAACCCCTCGGGGCGCTGCTCGTGGCCTGGGACGAGGAGCAGCGGGCCGCGCTGCCGCGCCTCGCGGACAAGGCGGTGGGCAACGGTCACCCCGGGACGCGGATCCTGTCGGCCGAGGAGACGCGGGCCCGCGAGCCGGAACTCGGGCCCGGGGTGCTGGGGGCGCTCGACGTGCCGGGCGAGGCCGTCATCTGCCCCTGGACGACCACGCTCGCCTACGCGACGCAGGCGGTGCGAACAGGTGTCGACCTGCATCTCGACTGCCGTGTGGAGAAGGTGGACTTCGACGAGTTACACGTGTTGCGCACCAGCCGGGGCACCCTGCGCACCCGGCACCTGGTCAACGCCGCCGGCCTGTACGCCGACGAGGTCGACCGGCTCCTGGGCCACACCGACTTCACCGTGACCCCCCGCCGGGGACAGCTGATCGTCTTCGACTCGCTCGCCCGCTCCCTGGTCCGCCACATCCTGCTGCCGGTGCCCGGCGCGCTCGGCAAGGGGGTCCTGGTGACCCCCACCGTCCACGGGAAGGTGATGCTCGGTCCGACCGCCGAGGACCTGGACGACAAGACCGCCACCGGCTCCACCACCGAGGGGATCGCCTCCCTGCGCGAGCGCGGCCGACGGATCCTGCCGGCGCTCCTGGAGGAGGAGGTCACCGCCGTGTACGCCGGTCTGCGGGCCGCCACCGAGCACGACGACTACGCGATCCGGGCCCACCCCGCACAGCGGTACGTCACCGTCGGCGGGATCCGTTCCACGGGCCTGAGCGCCTCGATGGCCATCGCCGCCCACGTGGTGGAGCTCCTCGCCGACGGCGGCCTGCCGACGAGCGGGGCGCGGGACCTGGAGCCGGTGCGGATGCCGAACCTGGGCGAGGCCTTCCCCCGGCCCTACCGCGACGCCGCGCTGATCGCGGCGGATCCGGAGTACGGCCGGATCGTCTGCCACTGCGAGCGCGTGACCCGCGGGGAGGTGCGCGACGCCCTTGCGGGGACGATCCCGCCCGGCTCCCCGGCCGGTCTGCGGCGGCGCACCCGCGCGGGGGCCGGGCGCTGCCAGGGCTTCCACTGCGGGGCGGCCGTCCGCGCGCTGTTCGAGGAGGGCCGCCGATGACCCGTAGGGACGTGTCCGTGGACGTGCTGGTGGTCGGCGCCGGGCCCGCCGGGCTGGCCGTGGCCGCCCGTCTCGCGCGGGCGGGCGCCGGACGGGTGGAGGTGCTCGAACGCGAGGAGGAGGCGGGCGGGGCGCCGCGCCACAGCCCGCACGGCGCCTTCGGCGGGCCCGCGTACCCGTGGTCGCCGCTCGCCGCCCCGCCGTTCCCCCGGCTGCGCGGACCGCAGTACGCGCGGCGGGCCGTCGAGGCCGCGGTGGACGCCGGGGCCTCGGTCCGCACCGGCGTCGGCGCCACCGGCTGGGCCGGGCCGCTGTCCCTGGAGGCGACGGGCCCGGCGGGCCCCGAGCGGATCACGGCCCGGGCCGTGGTCCTCGCCACGGGTGCCCGGGAACGTCCGCGCGGCGCCCGGCTGATACCGGGGACCCGTCCGGCGGGGGTGCTGACCACCGGCGAACTCCAGCGGTCGGTGCACCGGTTCGGCCGGTCCGTGGGCCGGCGGGCCGTGGTGGTGGGCGCCGAGCCGGTGGCCCGCGAGGCGGTGCGCACCCTGCGCGGCTCGGGGACGGAGGTGGTCGCGATGGTCACCCGGCACCCGCGGGCCGGCGGCGCGGCGGGGGTGCCCCTGCTCACCTCGACGACGGTCGGCGAGCTGTTCGGGCACGGCCGGCTGTCGGGGGTCGCCGTCCACCACGCGGACGGCCGCACGGGGGTGCTGGCCTGTGACACGGTGGTCTTCACCGGGGACTGGATCCCCGAACACGAACTGGCCCGGCGCGGCGGGGTCGCGATGGACCCCGGCACCCGGGGCCCCGCGGTGGACGCGTCCTTCCGCACCTCGGCGCCGGGGGTGTTCGCCGTCGGCGACGCCCTGCACGGCATCGAACGGGCGGCGACCGCCGCCTTCGAGGGCGCCCGCGCCGCGGCGCCCGTACTGGCGCACCTCTCGGGTGCGCCCTGGCCCGAGCCGGGACCGCGGCTGGTCGTGCGGGCCCCGTGGGCGTGGGTGGTGCCGAACCGGTTCACGGTCCCCGCCGGGCGGCCCCTGCTGCTGCGCTCCGGGGAGGCGTTGACCGCGCCCGTGGTGACGGCGGAACAGGACGGTCGGCCGCTCTGGCGGCGCCGGATCCCCGGCCGGGTGTCGCCGGCCCGCTCGCTGCGGCTGCCGCCCGGCTGGACGGGGCGCGTCGACCCCGGGGGCGGTCCGGTCGTCCTGGGCCTCGGCTGACGGCCCGGAACCGGAGGCGGTCGCATCCGGGGCCGGCCCCTCCCGCCGCACGCATCGCGGCGGGAGGGGCCGGTTTGTACCGATCAGGTGCGGTACGCGAAGTAACGCGCGTCCGGGTACGACGCGATGATGCTCGCGAGCGACTTCCGGTACGTGTTGGTGGAGTGGTACGTGAGGTACGGCATGCCCTTGGCGTTGCGGTACGTCACCATCATGGAGTGGTCCTTGGACCCGTCCTTGTTGAAGTCCACCTGGAGGATGTCACCGATGTCCATCTGGTAGACGTTCTCCAGGTTGGCGGCCCGCTGGTTCGACAACGTGAACCAGGCCCACTCGTTGGCGCCGATCCAGGAGGTGCTCTGGCGGGTGCCGTCGTACCACCAGTTGCGGTAGTCCGAGGACGTACCGGGAACGGGCTTCCAACCGCCGGCCTTCAGCGCCTGGCTGATGAAGTTGGTGCAGTCGCCGCCGTTGCCGCTGAACTTGCGGTACGCCGGGTTGTAGTTGCTCCAGTACTTCTCGGCGTACTTCGCCATGGCGTTGTAGTCGTAGGCGCCGCCGGTCTTCGCCTTGGGCTTCGGCGCGGCCGGGTACTTGGTGGCCGCGGGCGTGCCGTCGGGGTACTGGTTGCCGTCGTCCTTGACGACGTTCACCTTGGCCGCGACGGGCTCGTTGACGGCGACGGGGCCGTTCTCCTGCGACTTGATGGAGGTGAGCTCCCAGCCGCCGCCCTTCTTGCCGGTGAGCGTCAGCTCGTAGCGGGTGCGGAAGTCGGTCGTCTCCGGCTCGTCCCCGGTCACCTTCTTGTAGGTGAGCTTGGTGTCCTCGGTGACCTGGACCGTCGCCTTGCCGCCGGTGACCGTGGCCTTGTCCACGGTCACCTTGGTGTCGGAGCCGGTGTAGGCCTCGCCGAGCTCCGCCAGCCGCGTCTTGCGCGACCGCAGGGCCGACAGCGCGCCGTCCTCGTCCTTCTTGAACTTCGCCGACATGCGGGCCTTCGTGGCCGTCTGGGTCACGCCGCGGCGTCCCGGGCGGTCCTCGACGAGGGCCTCGGAGCGCTGCGAGAGCACGTCGTCGGCTATGCGGGCGAAGGCGTCGGTGGTGGCCTTGTCGGCCGCCTTGGGGCCGGAGCCGGCGTTCGCGGAGTAGGCGAGCAGGCTGCCGGTCGTCAAGGCCACGGTCAGGGCGCCGATGGCGGCGGGCCTGAACCTCTTTGGTATCACTGTGTTTCCCCTTGTCACCCGGTTCACACGAACCGGGGGACGGCATCTTCGCACAACCGGGCGACTCTTTCGCCGCGTTCCGCTTCGTCCACGTCCGTCGGACGGTGGTCGGTTCCCGGACAGGACGAATCAATTCCGCTTCATCACGGGGAGTGGCCGCGCCACCACGCGGCGGCATCCGACCACCACCCCGCAGACTTCACAGACATTGCATCTAGGGTGTGCGGGAAAGCACAGTAGAGGGGACATTCGGAGTGGGCGGGCAGGATACGTCGGGAAGAGGGCGCTCGCGGGGCAGGCGAGCGGCCCCCAAGGGTGCCGGCGCGCCCGCGTCGAGCCGCCGCAGGAAGGCCGGTTCGCGCCGCCGTTCCCGGGCCGCCTCCGGCCGCGGCGGCCTTCGGCTCGACCGCCTCGCCGCCCTGCTCGCGCCCGCGACCGCGGTGGCGCGCACCCGACTGCGGCGCCTCAGGCCGGCCTACCCGCGGCCGGGCCGCGCCGACTGGCGCCGCTGGATACCCTCCTGGCGCCAGTGGCTGGGCGCCTGTCTGTACCTGTTCACGGGGATGGCCTGCTTCACCGCCATCGCGTACGCGGTGACGGACATACCCGACGACCTCAACTCATTCGCCACACAACAGGACAACGTCTACTACTGGGCCGACGGTTCCACGATGGCCCGCACCGGTTGGGTCAGCCGCCAGGAGATGCCCCTGGAGAAGGTGCCCGCCAAGGTCCAGGGGGCCGTCCTCGCGGCCGAGAACGCGAGCTTCTACTCGGACCCCGGAGTGTCCCCCTCCGGCGTCCTGCGGGCCGTACGCGCCGCCCTGACCGGCGGCGAGACCCAGGGTGGGTCCACCATCACGCAGCAGTACGTGAAGAACGCCTACCTGAGCCAGGACCGGACCCTGTCGCGGAAGTTCACCGAGCTCCTGCTCGCCGTGAAGATGGACAACCAGAAGGACAAGAAGCAGATCCTCCAGGACTACCTGAACACCAGCTGGTTCGGGCGCGGCACCTACGGCATCCAGCGCGCGTCGCAGGCGTACTACGGCAAGGACGTCTCCCAGCTGAACGCGAGCGAAGGAGCCTTCCTCGCGTCGCTGCTCAAGGGCGCGGGCCTCTACGACCCGGCCGTCGGCCCGAACAACCGCGAGCGGGCGGTCGAGCGGTGGAACTGGATCCTGGACCGCATGGTGGAGACGGGCCACCTCTCCGCCTCCGAGCGCGCCACGTACACGAAGTTCCCGGAGCCCTCGGCCACGAACCTCGCCGGCATCCCGGGCGCCCAGACCGGCTACCTGGTGGAGATGGCCAAGGCCTACGCGGTCAAGGCGGGGCACATCCAGGAGTCCGACTTCGACCTCGGCGGCTACCAGATCTACACCACCTTCGACAAGGCCCGCATGACCGCGCTGACCACCGCGGTCCAGGAGGCACAGAAGGGCTTCGACCCGGAGAAGCGCCCCGATACGGACAAACACGTCAAGATCGGTGCGGCGAGCGTGGCCCCCGACGGTCGGCTGCTCGCCGTGTACGGCGGCCCCGACTACCTCAAGCAGGGCTTCAACGAGTCGAACGCGACGACGATCCCGGTCGGCACCGCGTTCACGCCGATCGTCTACGCCGCCGCCCTGGAGGAGGGCGTGGTCCGCACCCGCGGCAAGGCCCGTACGCCCGTGTCCCCCACCAGCGTCTACGACGGCAACGACCAGGTGACCGTGCAGACCCCCGAGGGACCGTACTGGGACCGCAGCGGCAAGGTGCTCAAGGGCCACAACGACAACGACCGCAACTGGGGGCAGGTGACCCTGCGCCAGGCCGTCGCGGACTCCGTGAACACGCCCATGCTGCAACTCGGCATGGACGTGGGCCTCGACCGCGTGGAGGCCTTCGCGGAGCGGACCGGCCTGCTGGCGTCGAGCCTCGGTCCGCGCATCCCCATGTTCGTGCTCGGGGAGAACTCGAAGCCGAGCGCGATCCGCATGGCCGGCGCCTACCAGACCTTCGCCGCCGGCGGCATGCACACCGACCCCTACTCGGTGCGCTCGGCCACCCGCGCCGGCGCCGCGGTGCCGCTCGACCCGCCGAAGCCGACGCGGGCCGTGTCGGCGTCCACCGCCCGGGCGGTGACGGACGCCCTGCGCCAGGGCGTCTCCGAGGGTTCGGCGAAGTCGGCGGCCAAGGTCCGTCCGGGCGCCGGCGGCAAGACCGGTACGACGGCGGCCAACACGGCGGGCTGGTTCGTGGCCACCACCGACCAGGAGTCCACGGCCGTGGTCGTCTACCGGATGGCGCTGACCGATCTGCAGGCGCTGCCGCTGACCGGGCTGGGCGGCGACGCCCCGGGCACGCTCCCGAGCGAGCGCGCGGTGCGCCTGTGGTCCGACTACGCCAAGGCCGTGAAGTAGGCGTACGGGCCCGGCGCCCGCCGGATGCGGCGGGCGGCGGGCCCGTACGCCCGCTCCCCTACTTGACCAGCGTCTTCCACTCCGGGGCCTGCGCCGGGTCCAGCAGGCGCAGGCGTGCCAGGACCTGCGGGTCCTGGACGTCGAGCCAGTCGGCCAGCTCGCGGAAGGACACGCACTTGACGTCCTGGCGGGGGCAGACCTCCCGCATGGTCTCCTCGACGGCCTTCATGTAGATGCCGCCGTTCCAGTCCTCGAAGTGGTTGCCGATGAACATCGGCGCGCGGCTGCCGTTGTAGACGCGGTTGAAGCCGTTCATGTACGAGCCGCGGACCTGGGCCTGCCACGCCGAGAACTTCGCCGGGTCGCCCTGGGTGCTGTCGCCGGACTGGTTGTAGAGGAAGTTGAAGTCCATGGAGAGGACCTGCACCTCCTTGCCCTGCAAAGGGACGAGTTGCAGGGGAAAGTTCCATATGTCGTTCTGCTTCGACGGCCAGAGCTGGAAGTCGCCCGAGGAACTCGCGTCGTAGCGCCAGCCGTACGGCTTGATCGCGGTCAGCAGGTTCTTCTGGCCCTCCAGGCAGGGCGCGCGACCGCCGACCACCTCCCGGTCCGGGTCGAAGGGCAGCGGCGCGGTCTTGGTGAAGCCGGTGTTCGTCTTCCAGTTCTTGATGAACGAGTACGTCTGGTCGATCTCGCTCTTCCACTCCTCGGGGCTCCAGTCCCCGCCGCCCTTGGGGCCGCAGAAATGCCCGTTGAAGTGGGACCCGATCTCGTTGCCGTCGGTCCAGGCGCCGCGCAGCTGCTCCAGCGTGGTCTTGATGTGCGGGACGGTCGGGTAGGAGATGGCGGCCGCGCCCTGGCCGTGCTGCGGCGGGTTGTAGAGCGACTTCTTGCTCTCGGGCAGCAGGTAGATGCCCGTGAGGAAGAAGGTCATGTGGGCCTTGCTCTCCCGGGCCACCTTGCGGAAGTGCGAGAAGAGGTGGTCGTCGCCCTCCAGCGCGCCGTCCCAGGAGAACACCACGAACTGCGGCGGCTTCTCGCCGGGCTTCAGCCGTTCCGGCTTGAGCCGGCCCGGCTGCGGCCCGGTGTAGGAGGTGGAGCCGTCGCCGAGCACCTTGACCTTGCCGTCCCAGGGCTCCTCGGCGCCCTTGGCGGCGGCGGCCCCGTCGGCCGTGCCCGACCCGAGCTTGGCGTCGCCGCGGGCGGAGTCCGAGGCGCCGCCCCACGCGACGGCGTACGCCCCGGCGGCGGCGCCGCCGAGGGCGAGCACCGCGATGCCGATGCCGAGGCGCCGCCGGTTGCGCGCCTTGCGGCGCACCTTGCGGTCGCTGCGGGATTCCGCCCGGCTGCCCGGAGCGGTATCGGTATCGGCCATCTCCCTCGTACCCCCTGATCACCGCAGCCGGGCCGCGCGTGGATGGTTCGTACGAATATAGAACGTGTTGGCACCTCACCCGTACGCCGGACCCCTCCCGCACACCTGTTCACAGCCGGTTCACAGCACCGGCGCCGCCGCGCGGCCCGGCGCAGGGTCAGCGGTGCCTGAACTCGGCCGCCCGCTTGTCCACGAAGGCGCTCATGCCCTCCTTCTGGTCGGCGGTGGCGAAGACCGCGTGGAAGAGCCGGCGCTCGAAGCGGACCCCTTCCGCGAGGGTGGTCTCGAAGGCCCGGTCGACGGCCTCCATGCTCGTCTCGTACGGGGACTCGGTCACGGGGTGGTTCCGTTCTGGTCGGTGGCGTCGGGGCGGCGGGCGCGAGGTCGAAGCCGAGCACGCGCCGGCCCGAGGCGGCGAGGTCGGCGGCCATCGGGCCGCCCATGTGGCCGAGGCCGACGAAGGCGATGACGGTGGACACCAGGGCACCTCCCGGGGGAGTCGGTGGTGGCGGGGCACAGCTCGCGCTCCGCGTCGAACGGGTCGAACCACCGGGCGACGTCGTCGGGGCCATCGACGCACTCGACGCCGACGTCATCAGCCTGGAGGCCGCCCGCTCCCACATGCAGGTGGCGCGCGAGCCGGCCGCGCACGGCTACCCCCGTGAGGCCGGACCGGGCGTGTGGGACATCCACTCCCCGCGCGTGCCCGGCGTACCCGAGGCCGCGGCCCTGCTGCGGGCGGGCCTGGAGGCCATCCCCGTCGAGCGACTGTGGGTCAATCCCGACTGCGGCCTGAAGACCCGCGGTTGGTCGGAGACACGGGCTTCGCTGGAGAACCTGGTGGCGGCGGCCCGTGAGGTGCGCGCCGAGGTGGCCGCCGAGCGCTCCTGAGGCACGACCCCGCCGCGGGCCCGATCACGCCATCGGGCTCGCGGCGGAGCCGGGGGCGGATCCCGGGGCGGGCTCCGGGGCGAACTCGGCCTGGAGCAGTTCGGTGAACGCCGCGATCGGGAAGTTCCAGTCCCCGTTGGCGTTGACCGACACCATGCGCGCTCCGTCGCGGGAGCCGAAGGTGTAGGTCCAGGAGCCGTTGATCGCGCCGCCCATCCCCCACACCGTCACTCCGCCCGGCAGACTCACCGAGGCGACGCCGAGGCCGTAGGCGGTGTCGGGGATCCACTGCTCGGTGGTGACCGTGGTGAACATCTGCGCCTGCTGCGCGGGCGGCAGCAGTCGGCCGGCGAGCAGCGCGGTGAAGAAGCGCAGGAGGTCGCCGGTGGTCGAGACGGCCCCGCCGGCGGCCCAGCCCCAGGACGGGTCGAGTTCCGTCACGTCGTGGACGGTGGCGTCGGGCTCGGGCAGCATCAGCTTCGAGTAGTGCCGTCCGTGGGGTCCCTCGATCACCGACTCGCCGGCGCGCGGCAGGTACGTCGCCGTCAGGCCGAGGGGGCGGGCGATCCGCTCCGCGAACGCGTCGGCGAGCGGAGCGCCCGTCACCCGCTCGATGATCATCCCGGCCAGGAAGTAGTTGGTGTTGGAGTACCCGAAGCGCTCGCCCGGGGCGAAGTGCGGCGGGTGGGCGAGGGCGAGACCGACGAGCTCCTCGGGCCGGTAGACGTCGAAGCGGTGCCGCAGGAACGGCTCGCCCATGCTCCGCCCCACGATGACGGGGTCGTGGACGTAGTCGAACAACCCGCTGGTGTGGTTCAGCAGCTGCCGGACGGTGATCCCCCGGGCGTCGCGGTCCGCGCCGCGCACCAGGTCGGGCAGCAGGGCCTCCACCGGGTCGTCGAGGTCGAGCCGGCCCTCGGCGACGAGTTGCAGCACCACGGTCGCCGTGAACGTCTTGGTGGTGCTCCCGATGCGGAAGCGGTCGTGCGGCAGGCGCTCGCGTCCGGTCGTCGTGTCGGCGACCCCGGCCGTGGCGACCCAGGTGCCGCCTTCGTCCGCGATCTCGGTGAGGATGCCCGGGACCCCGCCGCCGGCCACGGCCCGGTCCAGGACGAGCCGGGCGGCGGCACGGTCGGCGGCGGAGGCGGGGGCGGGGGCGGCGATGTCGTTCGTCGTCGTGTTCATGATTAGATCGTCGGACCCTGACGCAGGGTCAGGGTCAAGCGGCTGCTTCCGTCGATTTTCCGGGGGGAAAGCGATGTTGACGATCGGCCAGGTCGCGACCGCTCTCGGCGTCACCGTGCGGGCGATCCGCCACTACCACCAGCGGGGTCTGCTGCCCGAGCCCGAGCGCGACGCCTCGGGCTACCGGCGCTACGGGGCCGAGGCGGTCGTCGCCCTGGTGCGCATCCGGACCCTGTCGGAGGCCGGGGTCCCGCTGGCCCGCATCGAGGAGCTGATGGGCGCCTCCCCCGAGCGGTTCACGGAGGCGGTCGCGGACATCGACAAGGAGCTGCGGGACCGGATCAGGGAGCTGCGCCTGCGCCGGAGCCGGATCGCCGAGCTGTCCGCGGGCGACGCCCTGTTCCTGCCGGAGGAGGTCGTGCTCCTCCTGGAGCGGCTGCGCCGGATGGGACTCAGCCCGGAATCGGTGCGGACCGAACGCGACACGTGGATCCTGCTGGTGGCGAGCCACCCCGAGCAGGTGGCGGGGTGGGCGCTGCGCAAGCAGGCCCTCTTCGACGACCCCGGCTTCCGACGGCTCTACCTGACGGCCGACGCCGCCGCCGGCTGGGACCGCGACGACCCCCGCCTGGAGGCCCTCGCGGACGAGGTCAACGCCTTCGGCGGACTGCGGACACCCGACGCGGACGACGACGGGACCGTCCTCCCGGCCGTCGACGCGCTGGTCACCGTCACGCTCATGGCGGCCCAGACCGGCAGACCGGTACCGGCCTGGGAACGCCTGGTGGAACTGTGCCGGCTGCGGGCCCGCCCCGACCGGCCCGCGGACGGGCCCGCGGACGGGTAGGGCAGGGGTGGCGCGGGGGGCGTCCGGACGGGATGTGCCGCGCGACGGCACCGCGCGCGGGGGTATGGGGCGGCCGATTCGGGGAACGTGCCTTCGTGTGAGGAGAGGACGGACCTCGTCCAGGAGAGGAGTGATGACTCCTACGCCCCGGTCACAGCCCCCGTCACGGCCCCGGCTGCACCTCGAACTGGACGCCGACTCCCGCGCCGCCGCCCGTGCCCGCGAGGCCACGTCCCGGTTCCTGCACCGCGGCACCGGGCGCCCCCGCCCCCTGCCGGCCCCCGTCGAGGACGCGGCCCTGCTGATCGTCACCGAGCTCGTGACGAACGCCGTCCGGCACACGCACGGGCCCTGCACGCTGGACCTGGCGCTGCACGGGGAGGTGCTCGACATCGACGTCACCGACACCAGCCCCGCGCCGCCGAAGCCACGGCCGCCGCACCTCGACGGCACCGGCGGATGGGGCTGGATCCTCGTCGGGCACCTCGCCCGCGAGGTCGACGTCCACCCCACGCGCGCGGGGGGCAAGACCGTCCACGCCGCGCTGGCCGTCGCCTGAGCGTCGTCGGTCCCCTCACGCGAGCGTCGCGCGGTCCTGTCAGGTGAGCGTCGACTCCCGTCAGCCGATGCCGTTCGCGGAGAGGTGGTAGACGGCGAAGGCCCGGTCGATCACCGGCATCGCCACGTTGCGCACCCGCACGCCGCCCGCCGTCAGGCCGTGCTCCGTCCCCAGGTGGGCGTGCCCGTGGACGGCGAGGTCCGCGCCCTGCGCGTCCACCGCCTCCGCGAGCAGGTAGCTGCCGAGGAAGGGGTAGATCTCCGGGGGTTCCCCGGCGAGGGTGTCGGGCACCGGCGAGAAGTGCGTCAGGGCGATCAGCAGGTCGCTGCCCGCCTCCCGCAGCTCGCGCAACGACCGGGCGAGCCCGTCGGCGCAACGTCGGGTGCAGCGGACGAAGTCCTTCATCTCGGGTTCGCCGAATTCACTGGCGCAGCGCCCCGCGAACCCGCCGCCGAAGCCTTTCGTGCCGGCGATCCCCACCGTGGTGCCGTCGACGTCGACGCGTACGCCGTCACCTTCCAGCACCGTCACGCCGCCCTCGGTGAGCACCCGGGTGAGCTCCTCCTGCCGGTCGCTCTGGTAGTCGTGGTTGCCGAGCACCGCGATCACGGGAACGGGCAGGTCGGCCACCTCGCCGACCACCACCCGGCCCTCCTCGGGGGTGCCGTGCCGGGTCAGGTCGCCCGCGAGGAGCAGCAGGTCGGCGCGGTCCCCGAGGGTCTCGAACGCGGGCCTCAACAGGCCCTCGGCTCCCGGGGCGAGGTGGATGTCGCCGACGGCCGCCACGCGGATCACGACAGTTCCTCGGAGTGGTCGGGGGGTGCGGAGCCGTTGACGGTGACGTCCTGGTGCCAGGGCAGGCCCGTCAGCTCCTCCTCGGCGATGCGCAACACGGCGGCCCGGCAGCCCGTGCTGTTGACCCGCCCCCAGACCAGGGCGCCGGCGCCGCGGGCCTCGACGCGGACGCCGAGTTCGGAGATCTCCTCCCGCGCCAGGCGCTCCCGTAGGTGCTGGAGCCGGTACTCGATGAGTTCGTTCGATGTCACGGTGTGTCCTCCCGGGACGCGGGGTCGACGACCTGGAGTCGTTCGAGGAGGTACAGGAAGGCGTCGGACAGCGGATTGTCGCGATGTCGTTCGTGCATGCGGCGCCAGTCGATCTGTTCCCGGAGCATGCGGGCCATCGGGAGCAGATCACCGAAGTCGCAGTAGTGCTCGCAGAGCGCGGTGAGCCGGGCGTCCATCAGGTCGGTGGGCGCCAGTACGGGCATCCACACCGAGTCGACGGGGCGGGTCTCGGCCCGGGCGAGCAGCTCGGTGCTCACCGGACGCCGCGCGAGTTCGAAGATCAGGTCGATCTCCTCGCCTCCGGACCGCCCCTTGACCAGCCAGTCCTCGGGGGCGCGACGCATCTCGATGCCCCCGTCCTCCAGCGCCTTGACCACCACGGCGGAGTCCTCGGGGCGGACGCAGAAGTCCGTGTCGTGCTGGAAGCGGGCCGGGAGGCCGTGGGCGAACGCGGCCACGCTGCCGGCGAGCGCGAAGGGCCTTCCGGAGGCCTTCAGGAGGGCGGCCACGTGCTTGGTGGTCTCCAGGATCGCCTGGGTGTGGTCGCGCGGCAGCGGACCGGCGCCGTCGGCGCCCGCGGGCCCCGAGGGCGCGAGCCCGGCCGACGGCGGGGGAAGGAGCTCGTCCCTCACGGCATGCCCCACGGGGATCGCGTCATGGGCTGCGCCTTGCCCGCCGGCGCCCGTTCAAACCCGCCGCGCCTCGCGAATTGTCCGATTCCGTCCGGGGATGATCGGTTCTGCTTGGGTGGGGCCGCCCTGCGTGTTCTCATCGCCGCGCGGTCCGCCGTGCGCGACCATACGGACGCCGATACCGGCACGAACCGGTGCCTCTCGCGGGGTTCACCCATCCCGTCGGCGCCGGTGACACCAGCACGGGAAACACCGAGACAGGAAGAAGGGCGGACGTGTCCGGCAGCGAAAGCGAGAACCCAGCGATCCCCTCCCCGACCCCCGCGCCGCCTCGGGCCAGGACGAACCAGGACTGGTGGCCGAACCAGCTGGACCTACAGGTCCTGCACCAACATTCGCCCCTGTCCGATCCGCTGGGCGCGGAATTCAGCTACGCGGAGCACTTCGCGGACCTCGACGTCGAGGCGCTGAAGCGGGACGTCTTCGAGGTGATGACGAACTCCCAGGACTGGTGGCCCGCCGACTACGGCCACTACGGGCCGCTCTTCATCCGGATGAGCTGGCACTCCGCGGGGACGTACCGCATCGCCGACGGCCGCGGTGGCGGCGGCGCCGGCGCCCAGCGCTTCGCCCCCCTCAACAGCTGGCCGGACAACGCGAGCCTCGACAAGGCGCGGCGCCTGCTGTGGCCGGTCAAGCAGAAGTACGGGCAGAAGATCTCGTGGGCAGACCTGCTGGTCTTCGCCGGGAACTGCGCCATGGAGTCCATGGGGTTCAAGACGTTCGGCTTCGGCTTCGGCCGGGCGGACGTGTGGGAGCCGGACGAGGTCTTCTGGGGACCCGAGGACACCTGGCTCGGCGACGAGCGCTACAGCGGTGACCGGGAACTCACCGGTCCCTTCGGCGCGGTCCAGATGGGACTGATCTACGTCAATCCGGAAGGCCCGAACGGGAACCCGGACCCGATCGCCGCCGCCAAGGACATCCGCGAGACCTTCGCGCGCATGGCGATGGACGACGAGGAGACCGCCGCGCTCATCATCGGCGGCCACACGTTCGGCAAGTGCCACGGCGCCGTCGCCTCCGACTACATCGGGCCGGAACCCGAGGGGTGCCCCGTCGAGGCACAGGGCTTCGGCTGGCACAACACGTACGGCAGCGGGGCGGGCGTCGACGCGCTCACCAGCGGTCTGGAGGGCGCGTGGACCTCCCAGCCGACGAAGTGGGACAACGGGTACCTCGACAACCTGTTCCGCTACGACTGGAAGCTGACGACGAGCCCCGCCGGGGCGCAGCAGTGGACCCCCACGGACCCGTCGGCCGAGGGCACCGTGCCCGACGCCCACGATCCGTCGAAGCGCCACGCGCCCATGATGCTGACCACGGACCTCTCGCTGAAGATGGACCCGGTCTACGGGCCCATCGCCAAGCGCTTCCACGAGAACCCCGACCAGCTCGCGACGGCCTTCGCGAAGGCCTGGTACAAGCTGCTGCACCGTGACATGGGGCCCCTCTCGCGCTACCTCGGCCCGTGGATCCCCGAACCGCAGCTGTGGCAGGACCCCGTCCCCGCCGTCGACCACCCGCTGGTCGGGGACGCGGAGATCGCGGACCTCAAGGCCCGGGTCCTCGCCTCCGGGCTGACCGTCCCCCAGCTGGTGACGACCGCGTGGGCCTCGGCGGCGAGCTTCCGCGGCACCGACCGGCGCGGCGGGGCCAACGGGGCCCGGATCCGGCTCGCGCCGCAGAAGGACTGGGAGGTCAACGACCTGCCGGAGGTCGCCGAGACGGTGCGCGCCCTGGAGGGGATCCGGCGCGACTTCGACGGGGCCCGGGCCGGCGGGGCCGGCATCTCCCTCGCCGACCTGATCGTCCTGGGCGGGTGCGCGGCCGTCGAGCAGGCCGCGAAGAAGGCCGGGCACGAGGTCACGGTCCCGTTCGCGCCGGGGCGCACGGACGCCTCGCAGGAACAGACCGACGTGGAGTCCTTCTCCGTCCTGGAGCCCCGGGCGGACGCCTTCCGCAACTACCTCCGGGCGGACGAGAAGCTGTCGCCGGAGACGCTGCTGCTGGACCGCGCCAACCTGCTGACCCTCACCGCACCCGAGATGACGGTCCTCATCGGCGGCATGCGGGCCCTGAACACCGGCTTCCGCGGTTCCCGGCACGGGGTGCTCACCGACCGGCCGGAGGCGCTGACCACCGACTTCTTCGTCAACCTGCTCGACATGGGCACGGGCTGGAAGGCGTCGACGACGACCGCGAACGTCTTCGAGGGCACCGACCACGCCACGGGCGAGGTCAAGTGGACCGCGACGGCCGCCGACCTCGTCTTCGGGTCGCACTCCCAGCTGCGGGCCATCTCGGAGGTCTACGCGTCCGCCGACGCGGGGGCGCGGTTCGTGCGCGACTTCGTCTCCGCGTGGGACAAGGTGATGAACCTGGACCGGTTCGACCTGCGCTGATCCCGGTGGCGGGGCCCGACGCCCCGGCCGGCCGCTCCCCGGCCGGCCGGGGCGTCGGCGCGGCGCGACGCGCCTCGGGCGGGCGCGTCGGGCCCGTCGTCATTCCCCGTACGCTTCGGACCCCTCGCCCGCCTCGGACTCCTCGGGCTCCTCGGGCAGCTCGATGATGTGCATCGCGGCCTCCTCCGCCGAGGCCGCCCCGCCGTTCACACCCACGTCCTCGGCCACGACGGACACGTGGTACGGGGGGCCGGGCTCGTCCCGGGGCGCCAGCCTGCCGGCCCGCACGGAGCCGGCCTGGGAGGGTTCGCCGCTCTCGTCGGCGCCCTCCTCGTCGCTCTCGTCGTAGGCGTCGGGCTCGGGCAGCTCGCGGGCGAGGCGCCGGTCGAGGCTCTCCCCGGCGTGCCGCCCCGCCGCCGTGGTGGCGGGGTCGTTGACCGCCAGCGGGCGCTCGAACGGCGAGTACCCCGCGTCGAGCGTCTCGTCGAGCCCGGGCTCGTCCAGGGCGTTGTCCATGTCCGGCGCCGCCTCGGACGGCTCGTCGCCCTCGTGCGGTTGGTAGACGTCGTCGCCGTGCGACTCGGTGCTGCTCATGCTGTCTCCCTGTTCGAGGGTCGCGTACTGCGGGTGGACTCGGGGAGACGCGTGGCCCGGGGACGGAAGCCTTCCGCGGTCGTCCCCGTCCGGGTCATCCCTACCCGAAGAGGGACGTTTCGCCGGCGAGACCCGCCGCTTCGCACACCTCGCGCGTGCGGACGGGTGACGGGCTCCGCGCACCGGCGCGGCGCGGCGCGGGGCCGTCCGGGGGCGCCAGTATGGACCCTTGGCCCACGCGCCCGAGGCGTGACCCGGAAAGGACCGCTCGTGCTGGATCGTCGACACCGCAAGGACGCCACCGACGTCATCTTCGCCCGACCGGACGGCGCCCCGCCCGGCGCCGTCGGCGTCGTGGGCACCTTCGGCGGCCGGCAGCCGGGCGAGGGGGTCCGGGCCGTGGTCGTCGCCCCGCCCGTCGAGGGGAGGCGTCCCGCCCGCCATCTCACCGCGGGCGACTACTGGTTCGACGACGAGGGCGCGGACGGCCGCGACGACCCCCGCGGCCTGCTGCGCGCCTGACGCGGTTCATCGCGCCCTGAGGGCCGGCCCGTCGCCCGTCCTGCCGGCCCCTTCGACGCGTGCTTCGTCGAGCGCTTCGGCGCACGCTTCGTCGAGCGCCAGGGCGAAGGCCCGCGCCTGTGCCGAGGGGTTCAGGCGGGGCCGTACGAGGCCCAGTTCGGAGTCGGGCAGGCCCTCGACCGGCACGAAGGCGAGGGACGCGCGCCCCGCGTGGTGGTTCGCCGTGGACCGGCACAGCAGCAGGGCGCCACGACCGGCCGCCGCCAGACCCAGCCCCTCCTGGAGCGTGTCGACGGCCGGCCCGGCCGGTACGGGACGCCCGCCCGGCGTCACGGCCGGGGCCTGGGCCCGACGCCAGTAGGCGGGGGCGTCGCCGGCGACACCGATCAGCCGGCAGTCCGCCAACTCCTCGGCGGACAGCGACTCCCGGGCGGCGAAGGGGTGTCGCGCGGACACCGCGAGGGTCTGGGGCTGCCGTGAGAACACCGGCCCGAGCAGGAGGTCGTCCTCGGCCACCGGCAGCAACACCACCGCGCAGTCCACCTCCCCGCGACGGAGCGCCCCGAAGGGATCGCGGAGCGGGATCTCGACGACGTCGACGGCGCAGTCCGGATACCGCCGCGCGAAACGTTCGACCGCCCGGCCGAGATGGTCGTCCACGGCACCCTGGAAGCCGATGCGCAGCTCTCCCCCGGTGCCGCGCGCGTCGGCCCGGGCGGCGGCGACGCCGGCGCGCAGGGCGGCGTACGCGGGGCGCAGATCGGCCAGGAAGCGCTCGCCCAGCGGGGTCAGGCGCACCCGGCGGCTGGTGCGTTCCACGAGCGGGGCGCCGATGCGGTGCTCCAGGGAGCGCAGCATCTGACTGACCCGGCTCTGCGAGACGTACAGCCGCTCGCCGGTGCGTCCGAAGTGCAGCTCCCGGGAGAGCACGAGGAACACCTCCAGCTCGCGCAGCTCGATGCCGCCGACGTCCACGACGTCCGCGCTGCCCTCGGCCCGGCTCATGGTTCCCCTTCCGCACGGCCGCTCGGCGTGGTCGCCGATCGAGTGGTCCCGCTCATCGAAGCATGAGGAACCGGCCGTTGTTCCCGCAGGCCGGGGCCGGTTGGCTGGTGGCATGACGCAGAGGGACAGAACGACGACGACGGACGGGACGACGACGGGCGCCCCGGCGGCGCACGAGGTGAAGGCGGGGCGAGGGGCGTCCCGGGGCCGACGGGGGGTGGCGGCGGTCGCGGGCGCGACGTTCACGGTGGTGACCTCCGAGATGCTGCCCGTGGGCCTGTTGACGCCCCTCGGGGAGGCGCTGGAGGTGACCGAGGGCACCGCCGGCCTGACCCTGACCATCACCGGCCTGGTCGGCGCGGTCTCGGCACCGCTGTTGACCCCCCTGGCGGCCCGGTTCGACCGACGGACGGTGCTGTGCGCGCTGATGGCGGTCCTGGCGGTGGGCAACCTGCTCGCGGCGGGGGCCCCGGACTTCGCGGTGATGGTCGCCGCCCGGGTGCTGGTCGGCATCGGCATGGGGGGCGTCTGGACGATCGCGGCGGGGCTGGCGGTGCGTCTGGTTCCGGCGGGGTCGGTCGGCACCGCGACCGCGTCGATCTTCAGCGGGATCGCGGTGGCCTCGGTGCTCGGCGTTCCCGCCGGCACCTGGCTCGGTGGACTGCTGGGCTGGCGGGCGGCGTTCGCGGCCATGGCCGCGCTGTCCCTGGTGGTCGTGGCCGCCCTGGCCCTGCTGCTGCCGGCGCTGCCGGCCGAACCGGGCGTGCGATCCGGCGGTGTGCCGCGACTGCTCCGCCAGGCACGGGTGCGGGCCGGGCTGGCCGTGGTGGCACTGCTGGTGACCGGTCACTTCGCCGCCTACACCTACGTACGACCCGCCCTGGAGGAGCTGTCGGGCGCGGACGCCGGCACGATCGGCACCCTGCTGGCGGTGTACGGAGTCGCCGGTGTGGTGGGCAACTTCGCGGCCGGCGCCGGGGTCGGCCGCTCGCCCCGCGCCACCCTGGTGGTGATCGGCGCCGTACTGGCGGGCTCGATCGCGCTCGTACCGGCGCTCGGCCGGACCGTACCGGTGGCCGCCGTGCTCCTCGTCCTGTGGGGGCTGTCCTACGGAGGCGTGTCGGTCGCCGCGCAGAGCCGGCTGATGGCTCCGGCTTCGACCTCGACCTCGGCCTCGGCTCCGGGTGACCGCGAGGCCCTGTCCGCCCTGTTCGTCGGGGTCTTCAACGCGGCGATCGCCCTGGGCGCGCTGCTCGGCGGTCTGGCCTCCGACGGCGCCGGGGTCAGCGCGGCCCTGTGGCTCGGCGGCGGACTCGCGGCCGCCGCCCTGGCGGTGACGGTGCCGCACAGGGCCCCGTGACCAAGATCCATGATCCGCTAGGGTGTTCGACGTTCGCGGCGGTGTCCATCTGCCGCGCGAGGCACACGGGGACCCGGGGGAACACCGATTGAACAGCGCCGCGCCGCACGGGGCTTTCCACACCCATGTGGAGGGGCTCCTGCCCCGACCGGTCGACCGCGTGGACGACGGCGCCATCGACGCGATGCGGATCGGACGTACCGTGCTCGGCATGGTCGCCGCCGTCTGGCTGGTCATGGCCTACCCGCTGAGCGACGGTCGGCAGGAGTTCGTCCTCGGCAAGGTCGTCGAACTCGGCATCGCCTGCGCCGTCCTGCTGCTCGGGAGCGTCATCGGCATCGCGGCCTTCCTCGCCGCGAGCACGCGTGACCGGCGCCGTGAACTCGCCGGCCGGCTGACGGGGCCGGTCGTGTCCGTGCTGGCGCTCGCCCTGGGACCCACGGTGATCTGGGGAACCGCGAAGACCCTCAAGGGCGAACTCGTCGAGGGAGCGGACCTGATGGACTTCTTCTCCGGGATCGTCGGCCGGGGCGTCCTGTGCTCCCTGCTCAGCTTCCTGGTGCTCGCCATCGGCTGGCTCCTCGCCCTGATCCTGCTCCTCGCCGCCATCCCGTACACCCTCGTCGTGGCCTACATCTGCGTGGTGTCCTGCTTCCGCGCCTCGGACGTCCACCAACTGCTGCCCGCGCTGCTCTCCCCCCTGCTCGTGTGGTCGCTCTTCGCCTTCCAGCTCTTCGACGGCCCCGACGTCGCCGCGCCCCCGCTGGTGCTGTACACCTTCCTCCTCGGCGGCCCGCTGTCGGTGACCGCGCTGTCCGTCTGGGAGGTGCGTCGGCTGCGCGCCCGGCACGGGATCACCCTGCGCACCGCGTTGGGCCGCTGACCGGCCGCAGACCTGCCGCAGACCGCAGGCTTGCAGGCCGGCCGCCGGCCGCCGGACCGGCGTTCCGACGTACCTCCGCATGGCGGGGCCGGGGGCGGGTAGCCGCACCTCGAAGGGTCCCGAGGCGGCGACCGGCACCAGGGGGGTGTGGGGCCGCCGACGACACGGAAGGGGTGCGCATGTCGCACGTCGAGGAATACGTCGAGGTCAACGTCCCGCTCCGCACGGCCTACAACCAGTGGACGCAGTTCGAGGACTTCCCCGCCTTCATGGAGGGCGTCGAACGCATCGACCAGCGCACGGACACCCTCACCCACTGGGTGACGAACGTGAACGGCGTCCGGCGCGAGTTCGACGCCCGGATCACCGAGCAGGTCCCGGACCGCCGCGTCGCGTGGATGACGGTGGACGGCGAGGCGCGACAGGCGGGGCTGGTCACCTTCCAGCCGATCGACGCGAGCACCACCAGGGTGGACCTGCACATGAACTGGGTGCCCGAGGGCATCGCCGAGGCGGCCGCCGACCGGCTCGGGTTCGTCAAGCGCCAGGTCGCGGGCGACCTGAAGAGGTTCAAGCTGTTCATCGAGTCACGCGGGGCCGAGACCGGCGCCTGGCGGGGCGAGGTCTGACCGCCGTGGGTGGCGCGACCGCGACCAGGGGCGTCCGCTCCGCGGCGCCCGGCGGCGACGCCCGGGAGGTCGCCGCCCGCTGCGGACTGGTGGCGCGCGGGGTGCTGTACGTACTCATCGGGACGCTGGCCCTGCGCGTGGCCTTCGGTGACTCCGGGGCAGCGGAGGCCGACCGGCAGGGCGCTCTCCAGGAACTCTCGGGCACGCCGTTGGGCGGCGTCCTCATCTGGGCCGTCGCCATCGGGCTCGTGTGCATGATGCTGTGGCGGCTGTCGGAGGCCGTGTTCGGTGCCGCCGGACAGGACGGCGGCCGCGCGACGAAGCGCCTGGCCTCGGCCGGCCGGACGGTCTTCTACGCCTCCGTCGCCTTCTCCGTCCTGGCGTTCGCGGCGGGCGGCGGCGGGCGTTCCGGGGACGAGCAGTCACGCGACGTGACGGCCCGGGCCCTGGAGTTGCCCGCCGGACGGTGGCTGGTGGGCGCCGTCGGAGTGGGCGTCGCCGTCGCCGGCGTGGTCATCGCGGTCCAGGCGGCCCGACGGAGCTTCCGCAAGCACATGGCCATGGGAGGGGTCTCGCGGCCGTGGCGGCGGACCGTCGACGTCCTGGGGGTGGCCGGTGGCCTGGCCCGGGGCGCCGTCTTCGCGGCGGTCGGCGGCTTCCTCGTGCACGCGGCGGTGCGCTACGACCCGGCCCGGGCGAAGGGGGTGGACGACACCCTGCGGTCCTTCGCCGGCACCCCGGCGGGCCCGTGGCTGCTGGTGGCGGTCGCCGTCGGGCTGGTGCTGTTCGGGGCGTTCTCCTGGGCGATGGCCCGGTGGCGGGAGGTCTGACACCGGGGTCGTTGCGCCGGAGGGTGGTCGGTCGGCGACCCGACGCGGCGACCCGACATCGGGCGGGTAATCCGATTGCGGCGGGCCGGCCCGGTCGGATAGGAAGCTCGCATGCTCAAAGGTGGCAAGGTCGGGCTCAGGGCCCGGCACGAGGACGACATCCCGATCCTGCGGACGGAGCTCTACGACGACGTGGTCAACTCCTCACGGGCCGAATCCGGTCCGTGGCGCCCGATCACACCCGGATCGAAGGACCCGCGACTGACCGCGGACGCGGAGAATCCGGCGCACGTCCCGTTCTCCGTGATCGACCTCGAACGCGGCACGCTCGTCGGAACCGCGACGCTGTGGGGCATCGACAACCACAGCCGGGCCGCGCACATCGGCCTGGGGCTGCTGCCGTCCGCCCGCGGCCAGGGCTACGGCACCGACGTGGTCGCGGTGCTGTGCCACTACGGGTTCGTCGTGCGCGGCCTGCACCGGATCCAGATCGAGACCCTCGCGGACAACACCGCGATGCTCCGCTCCGCCGAGCGCAACGGCTTCGTCCGCGAGGGCGTGCTGCGCTCCTCGGCGTGGGTGCTGGGCGAGTTCCTGGACGAGGTGATCCTCGGGCTGCTGGCCCGGGACTGGAAGCAGGACCCGGCGAAGGTCTGAGGCGGGGCCCGCGGGGGCGTGTGGCCTCCCCCCGTCGCGATGACGACGGGGGGAGGCCCCTGCGGCGAAGTCCCACCAGGAGGTGTTCTCGAACTCGTCTTCGTGCCTGGCCCGGCCGCTGGTG